>JAFAIY010000143.1 GCA_019236485.1 Comamonas sp.
TGCTGCGTGGTCTGGTCCATCTGCGTCACGGCCTCGCCGATCTGCGCCATGCCCGAACTCTGCTCGTGACTGGCGGCACTGATCTCGCCCATGATGTCGGTCACCTGGCGTATGGCTGCGACCACATCGCTCATGGTCCCGCCGGCCTGATCCACGAGTTGCGACCCCTGCTCCACCCGCCTGGCGCTGGTGGCGATGAGCTGCTTGATCTCCTTGGCCGCATCCGCGCTGCGCTGGGCCAGGGCCCGCACCTCGCTCGCGACGACCGCAAACCCCCGGCCCTGCTCGCCGGCCCGCGCGGCTTCCACGGCCGCGTTCAAGGCCAGGATATTGGTCTGGAAGGCAATGCTGTCGATCACGCCGATGATGTCGGCAATCCTGCCGCTGCTCTCATCGATGCTCTTCATGGTCGCCACCACTTCGGCCACCACTTCGCCGCCCTGGCCCGCGACCGAGGACGCGCTCAGCGCCATCTGATTGGCCTGGCGGGCATTGTCGGCATTCTGCTGGACGGTGGCCCCCAGCTGCTCCATGGAGGCCGCGGTCTGCTCCAGCGCACTGGCCTGTTCTTCCGTGCGACCCGACAGATCGTGGTTGCCCGCGGCGATCTGGGCGCTGGCGGAGGCCACGCCCTGGGCATTGCGCCTCACCAGGGTCACCGTCGTGGCCAGGCTTTGCTGCATGCGCTGCATCGCGCCCAGCAGCTGGCCCATCTCGTCCTGGGACTTCACGGCGATCTGGCCACTCAGGTCGCCGCCCGCGATACGGTCGGCGGCGGCCATGGCCTGGGCCAGCGGCCGCGTGATCGAGCGGGTGATCGCGACGGCCAGAAAGATCGCCAGCGCCACGGCTATCGCGCCCGCGGCCCAAACCTCGCGCCACAAGGTCTCGGCAGCGGCCTCCGCCTGCTGGCTGGCGGCTTCGGAGACCTGTGTCTGGTGGCTGAGCATGTCGCGTATGAGCCGCTGATATTCAAGCTGGGTCGGGCGCAGGCGGTTCTCCAGCATGCTCAGGGCTTCATCCTTGCGGCCTTGGTCCAGCAGCGCCAGGTATTCGTCGCCAAGCTGGAGAAACGCCAGCCGCCGCTGCTTCAGCTCTTGCAGCAGCACCTTGCCGTCGTCCGTATGAATCAGCTGCTGCAGCGACCCGATCTCGGCCAGGACCTGGGCACGGGTCTTCTGGATGCCGGCACGCGCGGAAGTCTGGATCTTCTGCGAGTCAAACAGCGCCAGATTGCGGAACTGGATCACCTGCTCGTTGACCCCATCCGTCACATTGTTCAGGACCCGGATGATGGGAATCTGGCTTTGGGTGATCTCGGTGAGCGCCTCACGCTGCGTGGCCGATCCCAGCAGAGCCACGGCTCCCAGCACCAGCATCAAGGCCATCATGGCCATGAACGCGAGCGTCAGCCGGGTGGAAATTTTCAAGCGATCCATTCCGTACGCCTCCTGATAGCAAATCAAGGCCTAGACTTTGCGCCATTGTGTCAATTTGTAGCTTCACCAATTTATATGTAAGCTCATTGACACCCAACAAGGTGTTTACCCGTGCTTTGCTCCCAGCCCGGCCCGCGGCCGGGGCACGCCAGGGGATGTTTTAATCGGCCAGGCCTTGCGCCAGCAGACATCCTGCCCCGGCGACCACTCTCTACCCCAGCAGCCCTCATGAACTCATCCTCTTCCCAACCTGCCAACCAGGCCCTGGCCCCGGTTGCCGCGCAGGACCGCGTATTTGCCTGGCGCGACCATGCCTCGCTGTGGTTCAGCCTGGGCGTGGGCCTGCTGGTGATGCAGATGGGCGCCTATCTGCTGCCCGCGCTCAGCCCCGCCCAGGCGCTGGCGGCCATAGTCCTGGGGTCGCTGGTGGGTGCGGGCCTGCTGGGCTGGGTCGCCAAGCTCGGCTGCGACAGCGGCCTGTCCAGCGCCGGACTCATGCACAGCGTCTACGGCCGCCGCTTCGCGCGCCTGCCCATCGTGCTCAACATCGTCCAGCTGCTGGGCTGGGGCAGCTTCGAGCTGGTGGTGATGCGCGACGCCAGCGTGGCCCTGGGCCGCCAGAGCGGCGCCATGGCCGCGGCCTACTGGCCCTGGCTGGCCACGCTGTTCTGGGGCGGCATCATCGTGCTGCTGATCAGCGGCTCCATGGTCACCCTGGTGCGCCGCCTGGTCTCGCGCATCGCGCTGCCGCTGGTCGTGCTGTCCCTGCTGTGGCTGAGCTGGCAGTTCCTTGCCATGGCCAGCGCCCAGGGCCTGGCCACGCTGGCGGGCCGCCAGGGCGACGGCAGCCTGAGCCTGCTCTCGGCCATGGATCTGGTGATCGCCATGCCCATCAGCTGGCTGCCGCTGGTCGCCGACTACGCACGCCACGGCAAAAGCGGCAAGGCCGCGCTCACCGCCACCTGGAGCGGCTTTGCCGTCGCCAATATCTGGTGTTATGCGCTGGGCGTGCTGGTGGCGCTGACCCTGCCCAGCGAAGACCTGGTCACGGCCCTGCTGCTGGCCCAGGGCGGCCTGATCGCGCTATCCCTGGTGCTGATCGACGAGGTGGACAACGCCTATGGCGACGCCTATTCGGCCGCCATCTCGGCGCACAGCATGCTGCCGGCCTGGAGCATACGCCACTGGGGCCTGCTGATTGCCGCACTGTGCACGGCGCTGGCCCTGGTGCTGCCCATGCACAGCCTCGAGCCGTTTCTGCTGCTGCTCAGCTCCTGCTTTGTGCCGCTGTTCGGCGTGATGCTGGGGCGGCTGGCCTTTGGCGGCAATGCGCAGCAGCTGCTGCACAACGCCCCCGCCGTGCACTGGGATGCCGTCGCCCTCTGGCTTCTGGGCATCGCCTGCTACCACCTGCTGCCGCGGCTGAACAGCGCCATGGGCGCGGCCCTGCCCACCCTGGTACTGAGCTTTGCGGCGGCCGCGGCCACGCGCAATCTGCGGCAGCGTGCCGTGGCGGCAAACGCTTGACTCCTGAAACCATAGCTGCCGGCGCATGACCGGAAAGCGCTTTCGGCAGGCCTGCTAGCGTGCTCCCGCCGCCTGCAACAGCTGCACCACGGCCTTCTGCCCGCGTTGGCGTGCATGGGCCAGGGCCGTCACCCCATGCTTGTCGGG
>JAFAIY010000618.1 GCA_019236485.1 Comamonas sp.
GCAGGCCTTCGATCTGAGCCGGCCGTACTTTGTCTCGGAAGAGAAAACCAAGGCCTGGGGTCTGCTGGCCGCCATCGTGGCGCTGAATCTGGCGGCCGTGTTCATGCTGGTGCAGATCAACGAGTGGAACCGCGTGTTCTACGATGCGCTGCAGAACAAGCAGGCCGACGTGTTCTGGCAGCAGCTGTGGCGCTTTCTCTGGCTGGCGCTGGCCTATATCGTCATCGCGGTTTACAAGTTCTATCTGACCCAGCTGCTGCAGCTGAATTGGCGGCGCTGGCTCACCCGGCACATCATGGGGCGCTGGCTCTCCCACCAGGCCTTCTACCGGCTGGAGCTGGGACGCTACGGAGCCGGCTCGGGCAAGCGCGCGGGCGTGCCGGACAACCCCGATCAGCGCATCCAGGAAGACCTGAACCTCTTCACCAGCTACACGGTCTCGCTGGTCATGGGCCTGCTCAATGCCTGCGTCACCTTCGTGAGCTTTGTCGGCATTCTCTGGGGCCTGAGCGCGGCCATGGATGTGAGTCTGCCGCAACTGCTGGGCGGCGGCGAGCTGCATATCCCGGGCTTCATGGTCTGGATGGCCGTGCTCTACTGCCTGGTGGGCAGCGCCATCACCTTCTGGATAGGCAAGCCCCAGGTCTGGCTCAACAACCGCCAGCAGCAGCTGGAGGCCAATTTCCGCCACCACATGATCCGCGTGCGCGAGCATTCCGAAGCCATTGCGCTCGACGGCGGCGAGCGCGTGGAGGGGGCCCAGCTGTCGCTGCGCTTCTCGGACGCGCTGGCCAACTATCTGCAGCTGATCCGCAAGCAGAAGAATCTGGTCTGGTTCACCAACTTCTTCGGCCAGGCGGCCGTGGTGTTTCCCTTCATCATTGCGGCGCCGCGCTTTTTCAGCGGCGCCATCCAGCTGGGCCAGCTCATGCAGATCGCCTCGGCCTTCAACCAGGTGCAGGACTCGCTGAGCTGGATCGTCAACAACTACGCCGACATCGCAGCCTGGCGCGCCACCACCAATCGCCTGGGCGGCTTCGAGACCAGCTTGCAGGGCGAGGAGAACGCGCACGACGGCGTCAGCCTGCAAAGCGGCGCGCGGCTGCAGGCCCAGGCGCTGGAGGTGGATCTGCCGAGTGGCGAGAGCATCATGCGGGCCGGCGAGCTCAGCGTGCAGCCCGGCGAGCGGCTGCTGATCAGCGGCCCCTCGGGCAGCGGCAAGTCCACGCTGCTGCGCGTGTTTGCGGGCATCTGGCCGTTTGCCAAGGGCCGCGTGCAGCGGCCCGCGGACGCCATGTTCATTCCCCAGCGTCCCTATTTCCCCGACGGCAGCCTGCGCGATGCGCTGGCCTATCCCGAGCCGGCCTCGCACTATGCCGATACGGCGCTGGAGCAGGCGCTGATAGACGCGCAGCTGCCGCGGCTGGTGGGACAGCTGGACCGGCAGGCGGCCTGGAATGCGGTGCTCTCGGGCGGCGAGCGCCAGCGTCTGGCGATTGCGCGCGTGCTGCTCAAGCGCCCGGCCTGGGTGTTTGCCGACGAGGCCAGCAGCGCGCTTGACGGCCCGGCCGAGGCCGAGGTCTATGCGCGCCTGGTGCAACTGGTGAACGAACGCGGCGGAGCGCTGGTTTCCGTGGCTCACCGCGACAGCGTGGCGCGCTTCCATGAGACGTGCTGGCTGCTCGATGCCGAAACCGGCAGGGTCCGCGAGACCGGTGTTTCCGCTCTGGTCTAAGAGCATGTTTCCAGTGCTTTGATCTGCGTGCCGGGTGCAAACCGGCTTGCGGCGTGGGATGATGGAGGCTGGTCCCGATCTATGTAGGACTTGCGCCAGACCGGGCGCTGCCGAGGCGGTTTGACCCCGGCCGTATCCGGGGTGCGGGCCATGTTGGAGAGCTTGCGAATGCGTGTTGGTGTGCTGACCGGAGGCGGCGACTGCCCCGGTCTGAATGCGGTGATCCGTGCGGTCACCAAGTCCTTGATCAACCATGGTCAGTGTGAGGTGCTGGGCATTGCCGACGGCTTCGAAGGCCTGATGGGCAAGAAGCCCCATGTCAAACCCCTGAGCTGGGACGAGGTCAGTGGCATCCTGCATCTGGGCGGCACCATTCTGGGTACCAGCAACAGTGCCAATCCGCTGCGCGACGAGGCGACGCTGGAGCAGGTGGAGCGCAATGTAAGGGCGCTGGGCCTGGATGTGGTGGTGGTCATAGGCGGCGACGGCACTATGAGCCTGGCCCATGGCCTGCGCCGGATCGGCCTGCACTGCGTGGGCGTGCCCAAGACCATTGACAACGACATCGCCAACTGTGAGCGCAGCTTCGGCTTCGATACGGCCGTGGCCACGGTGGCGGAAAGCCTGCGCCGCATAGAGAACACGGCCATGAGCCATCACCGCGTGATGATCGTGGAGACCATGGGCCGCCACGCGGGCTGGCTGGCGCTGGAGTCCGGCATTGCGGGCGCGGCCGACATCATTCTGCTGCCCGAGATCGACTACGACCTGCAGACCATCATCAAGGTCTGCCAGAAGCGCGAGCAGCGCCAGCGCTACACCATCATCTGCATAGGCGAGGGCGCCAAGGAAAGCGGCCAGAACCTGACGGTGCGCGAGCGCATCGAGGCCAGCCCTGACCCCGTGCGCCTGGGCGGCGTGGGCCATGTGCTGCGCGAGCGCCTGCAGCCCCATCTCAAGAGCGAGGTGCGGACCACGGTGCTGGGCCATGTGCAGCGCGGCGGTGATCCCACGCCCTTCGACCGCGTGCTGGCCACGCAGTTCGGCCACCATGCGGCGCAGCTGGTGCTGAGCGGAAGGCTGGGCCATATGGTCACGCTGCAGAACGGCCGCATCGGCAGCGTGGCGATCGCCGACGTGGCCAACACCCAGCGCACCGTGCCGCTGGACAGTCCTTTGCTGACCATGGCGCGCGATATCGGAATTTGCTTTGGCGAGGCCTGAGCTGCGCTAAGGTGTGAGCTTGTGCGCACTTTTTTGTCTGCGCAGCGGAGATACACAGCATGGACCGACATGAAGAAGCCGTGATGCAGCTGCTCACGGCCAACGGCGAAACCTTTGTCGCCCCCAAGTACGAGCTGGCCGACGGCTGGCAATGCCCGGCCTTTGTGGCTTTGCGTCCCGCGCGCCGCCAGGTCTATGTGGTGGAGGTGTCGGCCTCCGGCTATCCGCTGGCGCTGGTCAACCGGCTCAATGAAAGAGTCGAGAAGTGGTATGCGCCGCTGCTGTCCCAGCTGCATGGGCTGGGCATCACCCAGCCCGACTGGGAGATCGCCTGCCTGGTGTTCGTGCGCGGCGATCAGGCCGACTGGCTCAGGGAGCGCGTCAAGGACCTGAGCGGGGTGCATGTGCTGAGCCTGGAGCAGGCCAGCAGCCCCTGGAACTGGGACGATGCGGTCTGGACCGCCGAGATGGAGTTTGCTGGCGGCGTCATCCCTCAGCGGGCTCTCAAGCCCTCGGGTCTGGCGCATTGAGCGCGCGGCCCCGGAAGCAAGCCGTTTTTTTCAACCTGCCGCGCAGCCGCTGCGGCGTTTTCTCGATCATGTCTATGAATAAAGCTTTGTGTATTGCCGCGGCGGTCCTGGCCATCTGCCACAACGCATCGGCCAGCAACTGGGAAAGCTGCGATCTCAAGGTGCAGGTGCGCGACAGGCAGAGCAATCGCGCGGAGCTGCAGACCCGGGTGATCGAGGCCAAACCCCAGGCCCAGGCCGAATGTCCGCAACCCGGCTCGGCGCTGAGCTTCAGGCCCGAGACCGAGGACTACCAGAGCGAGCTGCCGCGCCGTCAATGGCCCAGCCCCGGCAAGACGGTGAACGTGCGCTACCGCTATCTCGACGGCGAATGCAAGGAGCGCGGCCCCTGCCGCATACAGCATTACTCGCCGGTTCCGCGCTGAAACCCTTGTCCATGAAGCGCTACTTGCTCCTGATGGGGTAGCGCTATGGGAGGCACCAAGTCCGGCGCTAGAATTCAGCCCGGGCTGAGAGGCCGCCCATCTCGCAAAAGCAGACGCACCTTCATCGCCGTTCAGCGCAAGCATCACGCTTGCATACCAATCCGGGCACGCAGCGAGGCAAGCCCAGCACACAGGAGTTGGTATGCCTACCTCAGCCTTATTCCATCCGTTTGAATCCCGTGCGCCGGAACGCGTGGTGGCCTTGTTGCGCGCGGCCAAGCTGCTGCACCGCGATGCCGTGGCCGATTCGCGCGCGCAGGCGCTGCCCGTGCTCAGGCGCCTGCTTTCCAGCCGGGCGCTGCAAGGCCTGAGCCTGCCGCAGCTGTTTGCGCAAAAAGCCATGGTGCAGCGCAAACATGTGCTGCTGATGCTGGGCCGGGAGGGGGGCTTTGAGGACTGGGCCGGCTATCGTGCGGCCCTGGCCGGCAGCGCCGCCGAGGTCCATATGCCGCTGGAGGCCGTGGCCTTGCGGCCCGGCTATCCCAATCACTGGTTCTCCACGCCCGAGCAGGCCAGGGTCCATGCCGCTGAGCAGGGCGGGCAGGTGGTGCAGGTGGGCACGCAGGCCGTGGTGCTGGCGCAGATGGCCGATCCGGTCGCGGGGCACTGAGGCTGGCCTATGATCGGCGCCTTGGCAGGGATGGCTCTGCCAAGGCTTTTTTTGGTGGCGCATGGGATGCGCCACGTCTGCAGGACGCATTTATGACCACCTTAGGAACACCTCTCTCTCCCAATGCCACCAAAGTCATGCTGCTGGGCAGCGGCGAACTGGGCAAGGAAGTGCTGATTGCGCTGCAGCGCCTGGGCGTGGAGACGATTGCCGTGGACCGCTATGAGAATGCGCCCGGCCAGCAGGTCGCCCACCACGCGCGCACCATCACCATGAGCGACCCGGTGCAGCTCAGGGCGCTGATCGAGGACGAAAAGCCCGATCTGGTCGTGCCCGAGATCGAGGCCATTGCCACCTCCGTGCTGGAGGAGCTGGAAGCCGCGGGCGTCATCACCTGCATCCCCACGGCCCGCGCCGCGCGTCTGACCATGGACCGCGAAGGCATTCGCCGCCTGGCGGCCGAGACACTGGGTCTGGCCACCAGCCCCTACCGCTTCTGCGATTCCCTGGCCGAGCTGCAGGCGGCCATAGACGGCAGTGACGGCCAGCCGGCCATCGGCTACCCCTGCGTGGTCAAGCCCGTGATGAGCAGCTCGGGCAAGGGCCAGAGCAAGATAGACGGCCCGGCCGATGTGGCTCAGGCCTGGGACTACGCCATGGCCGGCGGCCGCGTGGCCAAGGGCCGGGTGATCGTCGAGGGCTTTATCGACTTTGACTATGAAATCACCCAGCTCACCGTGCGCGCCAAGGGCGCAGACGGCCAGGTCCAGACCCATTTTTGCGATCCCATAGGCCATATCCAACAGGCCGGCGACTATGTGGAGAGCTGGCAGCCCCAGCCCATGCATGCGGCAGCCCTGGAGAAGGCGCGCCGGATCGCCAAGGCCGTGACCGACGATCTGGGCGGTCTGGGCCTGTTCGGCGTGGAGCTGTTTGTCAAGGGCGAGCAGGTCTGGTTCAGCGAGGTCTCGCCGCGCCCCCACGACACGGGCTTGGTCACGCTGGCCACCCAGTGGCAAAGCGAGTTCGAGCTGCATGCGCGCGCGATTCTGGGCCTGCCCGTGGATGCCAGCCTGCGCAATCCCGGCGCCAGCGCCGTGATCTACGGCGGCCAGGACGCCGAAGGTCTGGTGTTTGACGGCGTGGCCGAGGCCCTGGCCGTGCCCGGCTCGGACCTGCGCCTGTTCGGCAAGCCCGAGAGCTTCGTCAAGCGCCGCATGGGCGTGGCGCTGGCGCGCGCCGAGGATCTGGAGCAGGCGCGCACGAACGCCAAGCTGGCGGCCAGCAAGGTCAGGCCGCGCCTGCCCTGAGGCAGGTCAAAGAAAAAGGGCTTCGCAAGAAGCCCTTTTTGCTGCAGCCGGTCAAGCCTCAGGTCGCGGTCCTGCCATTTGCGCCGGCGCTGCTCGGCGTGGTCAGTTCAATGGCGCAGGCCTCCTCGTTGCTGGTGGCCGGGGTGTTTTCCGTCGTGACCGGCATGCCACCCTTCCAGCGGCGCAGCACGCGCTGGAAGATCAGTGAATTCGGTATCTGCAGCAGATTGGGCATGCCTTCGGGAGCGCTGTCGTCCTGCAGCGTGGTGTAGAGCATGTTCAGGTCGATCACGCGGCCCTTGGCGCCGGGCTTGTCGGCCGAGTCCAGTAGCTCGATATGGTCGCCCAGCCTGAACGGGCCGACGGTGACGATGAGCATGGCGCAGAACAGATTGGACAGCACGCTCCAGGCCGCGAAGAAGGCCACGGCGCCCACGGTGGCAAAGCCCGTGAAGGCCGTCCACAACACGGTGGCCGACATGCCCAGTCTCTCCAGAATGGCCAGCACGGCGGTAGCGATGATGATCCAGCGGAACACGCCGCGCAGCGGCAGCAGTAGCTCGTGCGGCAGGTCATAGGCCTGGCCCACGCGCGAGATGATGCGCTTGAGCAGCCAGTTGATCAGCCAGGCCACCAGGATGATGAGAAAAATCTGGGCCCCGGGGATCAGGACTTCCAGCCATTCCTGCATCCATTCGGGCAGGCTCATTTGAAAACGACGCATAACCAAGACCATAAAAAAACGCCAGGAGGGCATCCTAGCGGTTCTTGGCAGCCAGGCGGATCAAAGCTGGCGCTGTTCGACGGTATCCATCTGCATCTCGAAGCTGAAGAAGCGGTTGCGCCCCTGGGTCTTGGCCGCGTACAGGGCTTCGTCGGCGCGCATCAGCATGGATTCGGCGCTGGTGTGCTCGTCGGGAATGCAGGTGGTGATGCCGCCGGACAGGGTCAGCTGCAGGTCCTCCGTGGCTCCGGGAGGGCGGATCTTGAGGAACTTGAGCATCTGGCCCAGGGCACGCGCAAACGTCATGGAGCCCGAGCGCGGCGTATTGGGCAGGATCAGCGCGAACTCCTCGCCGCCATAGCGGGCGGCGATGTCGCGCGGGCGCACGCAGACTTCGCGCAGCAGGCGGCCCACCTGCTTCAGGCATTCGTCGCCCTGCACATGGCCGTGGCTGTCGTTGAACTGCTTGAAGTGATCCAGGTCGCAAAGCATCAGCGTCAGCGGCTTGCCTTCGCGCCGCGCGGCCGCGATCTCCGCATGCAGGATGCGGTCCATGCCGCGGCGGTTGACCAGGCCCGTGAGGGCGTCTAACTCCACCATCTCGTTGAGCTTCTGGTTGGCCAGATGCAGTTCCGCGGACACGGTGACCAGGCGGCGGCGCATGTCCAGCAGGCGGCGCATGGCGCGCAGCTTGGCCACCAGCACGATGGGCTTGACGGGCTTGACCAGGTAGTCGTCGCCGCCGGCCTCGATGCCGCGCCAGACGTCCAGGTCGTTGTCCAGGCCCGAGAGGAAGATGATGGGCGTCCATTCCCCGGGCTCGGCCTCGCGCAGCTGGCGGGCCACCCAGTAGCCGTCCTCGCCGGGCAGGCGGATGTCCAGCAGCACCAGATCGGGGCGTTCGCTGCTGAACAGGGCCAGCGCGGCGCGGCCGTTTTCCGCTTCCAGCACCCGGGTCACGCCAGCCTGGCGCAGCTCGGCCACCAGGGCCGCGCGCATCACGGCCTGATCTTCGACCACCAGTACCGAGAAAGGCGAAGCCTCGGCCGAGGCAAAGCTGGCACTGGTGGACTCCGTGGCCGAAGGCGCAAAAGCGGGAGGCTGCAAGACTGTCATGAGGCAGAGGAAAGAATGCAGACCGGCTTCACGGCTGTAGGCCTTGGCTGCATGTCTATGTAAGTTCTTGTTACTTTATACGCTATTTTCAAAAAAACCGT
>JAFAIY010000639.1 GCA_019236485.1 Comamonas sp.
CTGACCATCAACGCCATCGCCGGCCCCGCCGACTGGAGCCAGGCCGGCGAGCTGATCGACCCGTTCAACGGCCAGCAGGACCTCAGGAACAGGGTGCTGCGCCATGTGACCGATGCCTTCCGCGAAGACCCGGTACGCATACTGCGCCTGGCGCGTTTTGCGGCCCGCTTCACCGACTTCACGGTGGCCCCGGAAACCCTGCAACTGATGCGCGAGATGGTGGCGGCCGGAGAGGTCGATGCGCTGGTGCCCGAGCGCGTCTGGCAGGAAATCAGCCGCGGGCTGATGGAGGCGCAGCCTTCGCGCATGTTCGGCATCTTGCGCGAGTGCGGCGCGCTGGCCGTGCTGCTGCCCGAGCTGGACCGGCTCTGGGGCGTGCCCCAGCGCGCCGAATACCACCCCGAGATCGATTGCGGCGTGCACGCCATGCTGGTGCTGGACATGTCGGCCCGGCTGCAGACGCCGCTGGCCGTGCGCTTTGCCTGCCTGTGCCACGACTTCGGCAAGGGCACGACTCCTGCCGATGTGCTGCCGCGGCATATAGGCCACGAGCAGCGCAGCGCACGCCTGCTGCTGCAGGTCTGCGAGCGCTGGCGCGTGCCCAATGACTGCAAGGAGCTGGCCGAAGTCGTGGCGCGCGAGCACGGCAATATCCACCGCAGCGGCGAGCTCAATCCCGCGGCCCTGCTGCGCCTGCTGGAGCGCTGCGATGCCGTGCGCAAGCCCCGGCGCTTCGAGGAGGCGCTGCAGGCCTGCGAATGCGATGCGCGCGGGCGCCTGGGCTTTGAAGCAGCGGCCTACCCGCAGCGCCAGCGGCTGGCGGGAGCGCTGCAGGCAGCCCTGGCCGTGGAGACTGCGCCCGTGGCCCAGGCCGCGGCGCAGCGCGGGCTCAAGGGCAAGGCCATAGGCGATGCCGTGAGCAAGGCGCGCGAACAGGCGATTGCAGACTGGCAGACACAGGCCGGCTGAAACGCGCTTGGCCGCGACCAGGCCACCCGGCATACTGGCCCCATGCACAAAAAACAGCTTGGAGGGGTTCTCATGGCCTGCACGGTGCTGAGCACACCGCTGACGGCCATGGGCCAGCAGGTCTACCGTTGCGAGACCCATGGCAAGGTCAGCTATTCGCACGAGCCCTGCCTGGGCGCCAAGGCCATAGACACCACGCCTACGCAAGGCATGGACAAGATGACGGGTCGGTCCCAAAAAGGGGCGGATGTGCAAAAAGCAGAGCACGACCGCAGTTTTGCCGAAGCGCTCAAACCGCTGACAGGCAAAACTCCCGAGGAATTCGAAGCTGCCAAGCGCCGCATCCATCATTCGCCGCTTGAAAAACTGAGCTGCTCCCAGCTTGACGGGGCTCTGCCGCGGCTCGCTCAGGACGCGGCTCACGCCGCGCCCGAGGATAGGAACAGCGCAGAAGCCAGGCTTTACAAGGCGCGCAAGGCTTTTCGCGATCTGCGCTGTTGATGCAGCGCTAGATCACCGACTGCACCCAGCGCACGATTTCGCCAGGCGGCAGGGCGCCCGAGATGCGCGCCAGTTCCTTGCCTTCCTTGAACACCACCATGGTCGGAATGCTGCGGATACCGAACGGCGCCGAGGCCTGTGGATAAGCCTCGGTATCGAGCTTGGCCAGCTGCGCCTGGCCGGCCAGGGTCTTCGCGGCCTGGGCGAAGCCCGGGGCCATCATGCGGCAGGGGCCGCACCAGGGCGCCCAGAAGTCCACCACCACGGGCAGCTGGCTGCGGCCCGTATGCCTGGCAAAGCTGTCGCCGTCCAGAGCCACGGGCTCGCCCGTCACCAGCGGCTTATGGCAGCTGCCGCAATCCGGGCTGTTGCCCAGCTGCTCCCTGGCAATGCGGTTGGTGGTGTGGCAATGGGGGCAGACATAGTGCAGGGATTCGGACATGGGCAACCTTTCTGTAGCGTGGCCGGGCCCGGGCACAGGGGCGCAGACCTGGTTCAAGCCGGTATTTGCTGCCAATCCCTGCAGATTCAAGTCGCCGGGCAGGCGCTGGCGCGCTCAGCCGGGCTCAGAGCTTTACAAAGCGCGCCACCAGGGCCGCGAGCAGGCTCAGCACCACGGTGCTGGCCACGGGCAGAAAGAATTCCCGGCCGAACAGGCGGAAGCGGAAATCGCCGGGCAGCCGCCCCAGGCCTATGCGCTCCAGCCAGGCATGCAGGCCGTTGATGAGCAACAAGGCCAGAAAAATGACGATCAACCAGCGAATCATGAGGCCGCAAGTATAGGCGCCGCGTCGTCCTGGCGCCCGGGCTGCGGGCGAAACCGGCCGCCATTCCGTTTGGGAATGAGGTGCTTCCCAAAGATTGATTGACCTCAATTGCCGCCCCTGCCCATGATCTCCAAGGCCTTGCTCGCTGCAGGCCCGGGCCCGCCACCCTGCCTGGCGGCCCTGAACAACAAAGAGACATACCGTGCCCCAGACCTTCTCACGCCAACAGTTTCTCCGGGCCGCCGCGCTGCTCGGCGCCGCCCTCGCCCTGCCGGCCTTCGCCGCGGCCGATACCTTTCCCAGCCGCCCGCTCAAGCTGCTCGTGCCTTTCTCGCCCGGCGGCAATACCGATGTGGTGGCCCGCCTGGTCGGCCAGGGACTGGCCGAGACCCTGGGCCAGCCGGTGGTGGTGGAGAACGTGCCCGGAGCCAACGGCGCGATAGGCGCCAGCCGCGTCGCGGCGGCCGCCAATGACGGCTATACGCTGCTGTTCGGCACGGCGGGCACCCAGGCCATCAACCCCAGCCTGTACCGGAATCTCAGCGCCAAAAGCCTGGACGACTTTGAGTACATCGCACTCGTGACCTCGATTCCCAATGTGCTGGTGGTCAACGAGGCAAAGACGCCGGTCAAATCAGTGGCCGAACTGCTGAGCTATGCGCGCGAGCGCCGCTCCGGCATGAGCTATGGCTCACCGGGCATGGGCTCTACCGTGCATCTGTCGGGCGAGCTGCTGAAAAGTGCGACCAAGCTGGACCTGGTCCATGCGCCCTACAAGGGCAGTGCTCCGGCCCTGAGCGATCTGATAGGCGGCCAGATCGACTTCATCTTCGAGAACATCACGCCGGCGCTGCCCTTCATCCAGAGCGGCAAGCTCAAGGCCCTGGCCGTGACCTCTGCCGAGCGCCTGCCGCA
>JAFAIY010000063.1 GCA_019236485.1 Comamonas sp.
GACTGGGCCGAACGCGGCTTCTGCGCCAGGTGCGGCACGCATCTGTTTTATCACCTGCTGCCGGCCAATGAATATGTGCTGACGCTAGGACTGTTCCAGGACCAGCCGTTCAAGCTGGCCGACGAAATCTTTATCGACGAGAAACCCGCTTACTACGAGCTCAGGAACGAGACCCGCAAGATGACGGGGCAGGAGGTCTTTGACCGCTTTGCCTCGGGCGGCTGAGGGCTCAGGGCTTTTCCGGCTCCTGTGCCACAGACGCCCGCAGCTTCGTTTTCATGGTTTCAGCGCAGGGGCCGGATGCCGGCCCTCGCGCTCCGACGGAGAATCCAGTGATAGATCTTCACGCCAGCGATCTGCGCAGCTTTGTTCCCGCCCGAGACTTCGCGCTTTCCAAGGCCTTCTACCAGGCGCTGGGCTGCGTGCTCGAATGGTCGGACGATAACCAGGCCCTGTTCCGGCTGGGCGCGTCGCGCTTTTACCTCCAGCCCTATTACGTCAAGGACTGGGCCGAGAACTCCATGCTGCACATCGGTGTGCAGGATGCGGCCCGCTGCCATGCGGACATTGCCGGCCTGCTGGAGTCGGGCCGCTTCGCGCCGGCCCGGGTCGCGGCGCCCAGGCACGAGCCCTATGGCGCCCTGGTCACCTATGTCTGGGATCCTTCGGGGGTGCTGCTGCATCTGGCCCAGTGGGACGGCTCGCCCGGGGCCCAGCCTCGGCCATAGGGTAGGCACCGAAGCGGTTTAGCCCCCACGGCGGCCGCTTTCTTCTACGATGGTATTGCCGCGCCCCCGGTACGAAGGAACCTCCATGCGCCCCAAACTGCTTCTTGCCTGCACGCTGGCGGCGGCGACCCTGCTGCTGACCGGCTGCCTGGTGCCCGAGCGCTTTACCGCCAGGGTCCAGGTCCAGCCCGATGCCGCGTACAGCTATCGCTTCGATGGCACGGCGGTCAATGCCATCGCCATCATGAAGCTCAGAAAACAGGGGGTGTTGAGCGAGAAAGATCATCAAGGCCTGGTCGCCGAGGCCGAGCAACTGGGCCGCGACCCGGACGTCAAGAAAGCCGTCTACAAGGGCAATGCGCGCTATCTGCTGGAGATGGAGGGCAAGCGCGAGCCGGGTCAGTCGCTCAAGTTGCTGGACATGCTCACCGTGCAGACCGATGCCGACGGCGTGATGACGATTGCCGCCAAGCTGCTCACGGACAAGGAGCTCAACGAACTCGAGCAGCTCGGCATCACCGTCAACGGTACGCTGCTGGTCAGCCTGCCGCAGAATGCCGAGGTCATTGCGCAAAATGCCAGCACCACGCCAGCACCGGGCCAGCCCTCCTACCGCTGGAAGATAGGCCCGCCTGGCGCGCTGCCCGAGATCAAAATTCGCATCAAACGCTGAGCACAGCCAACATGGCTTCTGCCGCCTCCGCCCCCGACATGCAACACCAACTTCCGTTTTCCCAGGCCTGCGAGAACAATCAGGCCGCCATTTTCGAGGTGCTGAAAACCGCCCTGGCCCATAGCCGCCGGCTGCTGGAGATAGGCTCGGGCACGGGCCAGCACAGCGTGTACTTCGCGCCGCGCCTGCCGCAACTGATCTGGCAGACCAGCGATCTGGCCGAAAACCATGCGGGCATTCGTGCCTGGCATGCGGCGCATGGCTCGGCCAATCTGCGCGCGCCGCTGGAGTTCGACCTGGCTTCCAGCCCCTGGCCGGACAGCGTCACCGCATTCGATGCGGTATTCACCAGCAACACCTGTCATATCGTGGCCTGGCCGCTGGTGCAGCGCATGTTTGAACTGACCGGCGCACATCTGCCCGAGGGCGGTGTTTTTGCGATCTATGGCCCCTTCAATTACGGCGGCCGCTTCACCAGCGAGAGCAACCGAGCCTTTGATGCCTGGCTGCGCGAGCGCGATCCGGCCAGCGGCATTCGCGACTTTGAAGCCATCACGACTCTGGCGCAGGAGCACGGCATGCAGCTGCAGCTCGACCAGGCCATGCCTGCCAACAACCGCACGCTGGTCTTTCACAAACTTTGAAACGGAGCACCATGGCTGCCATCTTTGCCTACAAATGCCGCAAATGCGACGAACTTCATGAAGGCTCCCCAAGCTTTGCTTTCGACGCTCCGGCTCCCTACCGCTACCTGAGCGAGCAGGAGCGTGGGGAATGGGCCGAGCTAAGCGATGATCTCTGCGTCATCGCCCACCCTGAAGGCACGCAATACTATGTGCGTGCGCTTCTGGAGGTGCCGATTCATGGTGTGGAGGAGCCCTTCCTCTGGGGTGTCTGGGTCTCGGCCAGCGAGACCAGCTTTCATCGCTATCTGGACTCCTACGACAAGCCGCCCGAAGACCCGATCTTCTTCGGCTGGCTGTCCAATCTGATTGCCGTCTACCCCACGCAGAAGTCACGTCCGGCCGATGTCCATATCCAGACCGATGGCACACGCCCACGCGTGCGGCTGCATCGCACCGATGATGAAAGCGATGCACTGGTCAT
>JAFAIY010000069.1 GCA_019236485.1 Comamonas sp.
GCCCACGCAGCCGTGCAGGCCTGCGACAATGCGGGCATGACTGCTGCACGTGTATCCATACAGACTCAGGACTTCGATGTGTCAACCGAGATCGCGGCCCTGCGCGCCGGCGATGCGCGCGTGGGCGCGGTCTGCAGCTTCGTGGGCACGGTACGCGACCGCAACGAGGGCGATGCCGTCTCCAGCATGGAGCTCGAGCACTACCCCGGCATGACCGAGAAATCCATCGAAGCCATCATCGACAAGGCCGTGCAGCGCTTCGGCATCTACGGCGCGCGCGTGATCCACCGCATCGGCCTGCTGGCGCCCATGGAGCAGATCGTGCTGGTGGCCGTGACCAGCGCCCACCGCGGCAAGTCCTTCGAGGCCTGCGAATACATCATGGACTATCTGAAGTCCGAAGCGCCGTTCTGGAAGAAGGAGCAGACCGAACAGGGCGCGCGCTGGGTGGATGCGCGCGTGAGCGACGAGCAGGCGCTGGCGCGCTGGAAAGTTGAATGACCCCCTGAGTCGCTGGCGCGCCTTCCCCCAAGGGGACGACGGCCTTTGCTGCGGGGCGGCCCTTGCTGGCCGTCTCGCGTGTGGAGTGTGCCTATGGCATGGGCTGCAGAAAAGGGCAGCATTATGTAATGCTGAGATCTATGAATAATTGGTCTGTTGGGGCTTATCCTGCAAGCGTCGGCGGCTTTGCCTTTTGAAAGTTGCTCGGCTGCAGCCAGCGTTGCGGCCTGAAGACCAGCATATTGCCGCCCATCACCAGCACCAGACCCAGCAGGCCTGTGGCCGTCCATGCATAGCCCTCGAACAGGGCCGAGATATTGAGCGCCACGATGGGAAACAGCACGGTGGCATAGGCCGCTTTCTCGGGGCCCAGCCTGCCCACCAGGGTCAGATAGGCGGTAAAGGCAATCACCGAGCCCGGAATGGCCAGATACAGCAGGGCCCCGGTGTAGGCCAGGCTCAGGTCAAAGCGCCAGGGCAGGCCCGCGATCAGCGCATAGACCAGCAGCAGGGCCGTACCGGTCAGCATGCCCCAGGCATTGGTGTGCAGCGGCCGGTAGCCCATGGCCTGCAGCGAGGCCGAGAGCATATTGCCGCAGGAAAAGCACAGCGTGCCGCCGAGGGCCCAGGCCAGGCCCTGCCAGCTCGCATGCTGGCCCTGCTGCAGCTCGGGCCAGAACAGCACGATCAGACCGCTCAGGCCCAGGGCGCTGCCGGCAAGCACATTCGGAGCCAGCCTGCGGCCGTAGATGATGCGCGCCAGCAGCGCATTCCAGATGCTGGCGCTGGAAAACACCACGGCGGCCAGGCCGCTGGCCAGGGTCTCGCTGGCATGCATGAAGCAGACAAAGTTCAGGCTGAACAGGCACAGGCCCTGGCCCAGCACGCGGGGGGCAGCGGCGCCGCGCGGCACGCGCCACTGGCGGGTCAGCAGCAGCCAGGCAAACAGCAGCAGGGCCGCGAGGCCGAAGCGGTAGGCGATGGACAGCTCTACGGGCACGCTGCCCAGCTGCATCTTCAGCGCAATCCAGGTGGAGCCCCAGATCAGCACGACCAGGGCATATAGAGGCAGCAGCATGGGAGTTCTCGGTATCGACGGATGCCGCGATCATGCGCGGCGGCCGCGGGCGCCGATTGCATATTCCTGCGGTTTTGTCGCGCCGCGCAAAGCCATGCGCGGACGCTGCTCCTGGCGCTGGGACAAAATGCTTCCATGCCAGCCGCGGTTTCCCTGCCCGATCCCTCGCATCTGAGCCAGGTGCTGGCGGGCTCGCGCGCGCAGCTCAGGCGCAAGGCCTGCCTGAGCCAGTCGCTGGAGCTGGCCATCTGGGCCAATAGCGATGACGAGGTGCATTACCGCCAGCAGGGCCACCACACCCTGTCCGTCTATCTGGCCGGCGGCCGGGGCTCGCAGCTCAAGGGGGAGGCGGATCTCAGAGGCGAGGCCGGGCGCTTCTGCGTCTTTCCGGCCGAGCACGAGTCGCACTGGCTGGTGCGCGAGCCCGTGCAGTTTCTGCACCTCTATGTCTCGGACATGGCCTGGGCCGAGCGTGCGGTGCGCCTGCTGGACGCGGAGCCGCGCAGCATGACCCTGGTGCCGCAGATCTATGCGGTCGACCCGGTCTATGCGCAATGGGCCCAGGGCCTGTGGCGGCTGGACTGGAGTGAGCCTCACGACGCGCTGCGCGCCGATACGCTGAGCCAGCAGATTCTGGACCGGCTGCTGCTGCAGTCGGCCGCGCCCCGCTACCGGCAAAGGCTGGCGCGGCCGCTGGGAGGGCTGTCGCCCGTGGTGCGGCGCCGGGTGCTAGGCCATGTGGATGCCCATCTGGCCGATGTCCGGGCCCTGAGTCTTTCGGGCCTGGCCGAGGTTGCCGCTCTGTCCGAGTACCACTTCGCGCGCATGTTCCACCAGAGCATGGGCTGCACCGTGCACGACTGGGTGCTGCAGCGGCGCCTGTGCGCGGTGCGCCAGCGGCTGCAGGGCCGGGCGGTGCCGGGGCTGGCGCTGCTGGCGGCCGAGACCGGCTTTTCCAGCGCCAGTCATCTGCTGCGTTGCTTTCGCAAGCATTTTGGCTTTACTCCTACGCAATTCCTGCGGCTGCAGCGGGATGCTTGAGGCCGCATCGCGCCAGAAGAGCGGCTTGATCTGGCGCAAGAATGTCGCTTTGTTGTGGCCTCGGGTCTTGAAAATCCCTTATGCATTCACAGATTATTGCCAGTGACTCTGATCTGTAGCGAAAGCTGAACACCATGCGAATTGACAAACTGACGACAAAATTCCAAGAAGCCTTGGCCGACGCGCAGTCCCTGGCGCTGGGTGCCGACCAATCCACCATAGACCCGCTGCACCTGCTGGTGGCCATGTTGCGCCAGCCCGATGGTCCCGGTGCGCTGCTGCAGCGCGCGGGCGCCAATGTGCAGCAGCTCAAGAGCCTGGCCGAGCAGGCCATGGGCGAGCTGCCGCGCGTGCAGCAGCAGGGTGATGTGCGCGTGGGCTCGGAGCTGGACCGCTTGCTGCAGGCGACCGACAAGGAGGCCATGAAGCGCGGCGACCAGTTCATCGCCAGCGAGCTGTATCTGCTGGCGCTGGCCGATGCCGCGGGCTCGGCCACGCGCGCCGGTGCCCTGCTCAAGCAAAGCGGCGTGAGCAAGTCCAGCCTGGAAGCCGCCATCAATGCCGTGCGCGGAGGCCAGAAGGTGGACAGCGCCGAGGCCGAAGGCCAGCGCGAGGCGCTGAAGAAGTACACGCTGGACCTGACCGAGCGGGCGCGCAGCGGCAAGCTGGACCCGGTGATCGGCCGCGACGACGAAATTCGCCGCGCCATCCAGGTGCTGCAGCGCCGCAGCAAGAACAATCCCGTGCTGATCGGCGAGCCCGGCGTGGGCAAGACCGCCATCGTCGAGGGCCTGGCCCAGCGCATCGTGGCCGGCGAGGTACCCGAATCGCTGAAGGACAAGCGCGTGCTGTCGCTGGACATGGCGGGCCTGCTGGCCGGCGCCAAGTACCGCGGCGACTTCGAGGAGCGTCTCAAGTCCGTGCTCAAGGAAATTGCGCAGGACGAAGGCCGCATCATTCTCTTCATCGACGAAATCCACACCATGGTGGGCGCGGGCAAGGCCGATGGCGCCATGGATGCGGGCAATATGCTCAAGCCGGCGCTGGCACGCGGCGAGCTGCACTGCGTGGGCGCGACCACGCTCGATGAGTACCGCAAATACATAGAGAAGGACGCGGCCCTGGAGCGCCGCTTCCAGAAGGTGATCGTGGATGAGCCCTCGGTCGAGGACACCATCGCCATCCTGCGCGGCCTGCAGGTCAAGTACGAGGCCCACCACGGCGTGGACATCACCGACCCGGCCATCGTGGCCGCGGCCGAGCTGTCGCACCGCTATATCACCGACCGCTTCCTGCCCGACAAGGCCATCGACCTGATCGACGAGGCCGCGGCCAAGATCAAGATCGAGATCGACTCCAAGCCCGAGGAGATGGACAGGCTGGAGCGCCGCATGATCCAGCTCAAGATCGAGCGCGAGGCCATGAAGAAGGAAAAGGACGAGGCTTCGCAAAAGCG
>JAFAIY010000176.1 GCA_019236485.1 Comamonas sp.
ATTTGCCGGCCTTGGCTGCAGCCGCTGCGCCAAACCGTTAGGCTTCGCAACCATGAAAGTGATTTTTTGCTGTGAAGATACGCGGCCAGAACCCTGGCTCCAAGGTTTGCGCGCGGCCCTGCCGGGCGCGGAGATCGCCATCTGGGAGCCCGGTGCCCCCCAGGCCGACTATGCGCTGGTCTGGGCCCCGCCCCAGCAGTTCATCGACGAGCAGGCTGCGGGCCTCAAAGCCATGTTCAACATCGGCGCCGGGGTCGATGCGCTGCTGAGCATCGAGGTGCCCGCCGAACTGCCGGTCTACCGGCTGGAGGATGCGGGCATGTCGGTGCAGATGGCCGAGTATGTGGCCCAGGCCGTGATCCGTTTCTTCCGCGGCCTGGACGCCTACGAGGCCGATATGGCCCAGGGCATCTGGCAGCACCAGCGCAACCCCAGGCGCGCCGACTATCCCGTGGGCGTGATGGGCCTGGGCAAGATGGGCGAGCGCGTGGCAAGGGCGCTGACCGTGTTCGACTTCCCGGTCCAGGGCTGGAGCCGCTCGCCGCGCGAGCTCGAGGGCGTGAGCTGCTTCAGCGGCATGGACGGTCTCGACGCCTTTCTGTCGTCCACGCGCATTCTCGTGAACCTGCTGCCGCTGCACGACGAAACCCGGGACATCATCAATGCACGTACGCTGGCGCTGCTGCAGCCAGGAGCCTATGTGATCAACGTGGGGCGCGGCGGCCATGTGGTGGACGCAGACCTGATCGCGCAGATCGACGCCGGCCATGTCAGCGGCGCCATGCTGGACGTGTTCCGCGAGGAGCCGCTGCCCGAGGCCCATCCGTTCTGGAAGCATCCCAGAATTACTCTCACCCCCCATACCTCGGCGCGCACTCTGGCCGCCGACAGCATTGCGCAGATCGTGGGCAAGGTCGCGGCCATGAGCCGGGGCGAGCCCGTGAGCGGGCGCGTGGATTTGCAACGCGGCTACTGAGCCCTTTCCAGGAGACAAGCATGAACTACCCTGCACGCGTCAAGATCATCGACGTCGGCCCGCGCGACGGTCTGCAGAATGAAAAGCAGCCGGTGGCCGCGGCCGTCAAGGTCGAGCTGGTGCAGCGCCTGCAGGATGCGGGCCTCAAGGAGATCGAGGTCACCAGCTATGTGTCGCCCAAATGGGTGCCGCAGATGGCCGACAACGCCGAGGTCATGGCCGGCATAGTCCGCCGCGGTGATGTGCGCTATTCGGTGCTCACGCCCAATATGCAGGGCTTCGAGGCCGCCCTGGCCGGCAGGCCCGACGAGATCGTGGTCTTCGGCGCGGCCAGCGAGGCCTTCAGCCAGAAGAACATCAACTGCTCGATTGCCGAGAGCATGGAGCGCTTCGCGCCCGTGGTGCGGGCGGCGCTGGATGCGGGCATCGCGGTGCGCGGCGCCATGAGCTGCACCGTGGGCTGCCCCTATGAGGGCGAGATCGCGCCCGAGAAGGTAGCCTATCTGGCCGGGCTCATGAAGGGCATTGGCGTGCAGCGCGTGGACGTGGCCGACACCATAGGCGTGGGTACGCCCATCAAGGTGCAGAAGGCGCTGGAAGCCACGCTCGCACATTTCGGCATCGATCAGGTCTCGGGGCACTTTCACGATACCTACGGCCAGGCCCTGTCCAACACGCTGGCGGCGCTGGAGCTCGGCGTCTGGAACTTCCAGTCCTCGGTCGCCGGCCTAGGCGGCTGCCCCTATGCCAAGGGCGCGACCGGCAATGTGGCCACCGAGGATGTGGTCTATCTGCTGCACGGCATGGGCATAGAGACGGGCATAGACCTCGACAAGCTCATCGATGCGGGCCAGTTCATCAGCCAGCATCTGGGCCGGCCCACGCAGTCGCGTGTGGCCAAGGCCTTGCTGATCAAGCGCGCGGGCTGAGCAGTGCGCCTGCCTG
This sequence comes from Comamonas sp., assembly GCA_019236485.1. Classification (GTDB taxonomy): domain Bacteria; phylum Pseudomonadota; class Gammaproteobacteria; order Burkholderiales; family Burkholderiaceae_C; genus Comamonas. The sequence continues at coordinate 1,922 of JAFAIY010000176.1, forward strand.
GGCGCTACCATGGGAGGGCTACAGGCATATCGGGGCGGCTGCGCCCCTTTTCGGGAAAACAATGATGTGTGGATCAGAATTGCAGACGCTGCCGGAAGGCGTGCAGCGCGTCAGCCGCTTTTTGCAGGATGCCGGTCATCCTCATGCGCCGCAGATGCTGGACGGCGCGGCGCGTACCGCGCAGGAGGCCGCGGATCAGCTCGACATCCTCGTCGGGCAGGTGGCCAAGAGCATCATCTTCAAACGCAAGAGCGATGGCGCCGCGGTGCTGGTCGTGACCTCGGGCGATAAGCGTGTCGACGAGAAGAAGGTGACGGAGCTGGTGGGCAAGGTCGGCCGCGCCGACGCGGATTTCGTCAAGTCCAGCACCGGATTTTCGATTGGCGGCGTGAGCCCCGTGGCTCATGCCACCAAGGTCCTGACCTTGATGGACGCCGAGCTGCAGCGCTTTGAGACCGTGTGGGCCGCAGCAGGCCATCCTTATGGCGTGTTTCCCGCATCGCCCGCCCAGCTGCAGGCGCTGACCGCAGCCCCCTGGTCGGATGTGGTGGAGCAGGCATGAGCACGGAACTTCTTCAAGAGCAGCAAGCACAGCAGCTGGCGCAACTGGCCGCCAAGGCCGAGGTGGCGCTGGTATGGGCCGAGCCCGGCCAGCCCGTGGCTTCGCCCTGCATCAATGTCTGCCGCATGACCGAGGACCGCAGCCATTGCCAGGGCTGCTTCAGAACCATTGACGAGATCCGCGCCTGGTCCACGGCCGACAGCGAGCTGCGCCTGCAGATCTGGGGTCGGTTGCTGCAGCGCGCGGGGCTCGACGATCCGAGAAGCAACTAGGCATGGCGGGAGGGCCGGGCATGAAGCACATCACTTTCTATCTGGATTTTGTTTCTCCCTATGCCTGGCTGGCGCTGGAGCAGCTGCCCAAGGCTCTGGAGGGGCTCAGCTATCACGTCGAATACCGCCCGGTGCTGCTGGGAGCCCTGCTGCAGCAAAACGCCAACCCCGGCCCCGCGGGCATTCCGGCCAAGAGGCTATGGACCTATAGGCATGTGAGCTGGCTCGGACATGAGCTGGGCGTGCCGCTGCAGATGCCGGCCCGGCACCCGTTCAAACCTCTGCCGCTGCTGCGCCTGGCGCTGGCCCATGGGCGCGAGGGCTGCATCAACCGCTTTGTGGCGCAGACCGTGATGCAGCATGTCTGGGTCGACGGTGCCGACGCCAACGATCCGCAGCGCCTGCAGGCGCTGCGCGCGCAGCTGCAGGAGCAGAAGCAGCACGAGGAGGGCGGCGACCAGGTCAAGCAGTGGCTGCGCAGCAATACCGACAGGGCGCAGCAGGCGGGCGTGTTCGGCGTGCCCGCCTGGGAGGTGGACGGCCATGTGTTCTGGGGTTTCGACGGCCTGCCCATGCTGCGCGCCTATCTGCAGTGCGATGCCTGGTTCGGGCAGCAGTGGGAGGCCGCGGCCCGCGTGGAGTCGGGGCTGCAATAGCCCCGGGCTTGCGGCACCGTCGCGCAATCGGGCCGTAAGCCTGGGCCGGCACACTGCGGTGCATAGCGGCCACCCGTTTCTGCACATGCCCAACGCTTTCAATTTCTCCGCCTCGCCCTTCGACTGCCTGGACCCGGAAGAACGGGCGCTGGTGCGTGCCGGCGTCGACATCGCCTACTTTCCCGAGGCTGCCGTGGTGCTGGACCTGGGCGACCGGCCCACGCATCTGTTCGTCATCATCAAAGGCCATGTCACGCAGCTCGAAGGCGAGGAGGTGCTGGCCAGCTACGGGCCCGACGACTGCTTCGACGGGCGCGGCCTGGTGGCCGGGCGCGTCAGCAGCCGTTTCGTGGTGGCCGAGGAACTCGTGGCCTACCAGCTGGCGCGCGAGACCGTCAATGAGCTGATTGCGCGCAACACGGTCTTTGGCGCGCTGCTGTTTTCCGACCTCGGTCACAAGCTCAGCACGCTGGCCCAGCGCGCCGACCGCCACGAGCTGCAGTCGCTGACGCTGGCGCGCGTGGACCAAGCTTATCTGCGCCCCGCCCATGTGGTGGACGCGGGCACCGACATCGTCACCGTCACGCGCCTGTTCCATGCCGAGCGCACGACCAGCGTGCTGGTCTCGGGCCTGGCGGGCAAGAGTGATGGAGAGCTGGGCATTTTCACGAGCACCACGCTGCAGCGCGCGATTCTCGACGGGCGCCCGCTCGCGACTTTGGCCGTGGGCGAGTTCGCCAGCCATCCCGTGGTCACGGTGAACGCAGGCGACCAGCTCGGCGACGCCATGCTGCTGCTGCTGCGCGCCCGCGTGCACCGGCTGGTGGTTCTAGACGATGAAGGCCGGGTGCAGGGCATTCTCGAGGCCCTGGATCTGTTCAGCTTTCTGGCCAACCACTCGCATCTGATCACGGTGCAGATCGAGCAGGCCCAGGATCTGGCGGCGCTGGAGCAGGCCGCGGCCCAGGTTACACGCCTAGTGGCTGCGCTGCAGCGCGGCGGCACACGCATAGGGCTGATGGCCAGGCTGGTGCAGCAGCTCAATGCGCGCCTGTTCGAGCGCGCCTGGCAGATGCTGGCCCCGGCCGATCTGGTGGCCAACAGCTGTCTGTTCGTCATGGGCAGCGAAGGACGCGGCGAACAGCTGCTCAAGACCGATCAGGACAACGGCCTGCTGCTGCGCGACGGCTATCTGCCGCCCGCCGATCTGGATGTGATCTGCGAGCGCTTCTCCGCAGCGCTGGAACGCTTCGGCTACCCCGAATGCCCGGGTCGCATCATGCTCAGCAACCCCGAATGGCGGGGCGCGGCCGCCGATTTCGGCCGGCGCGTGCGCGCATGGCTGCTGCTGCCGGGCGAGGGCGATCTGCTGCGCCTGGCCATCTTCATGGACGCCCATGCGGTGGCCGGCGACGCCGCACTGCTGGAGGCCGTGCGCGAGCAGCTGCTGGCGCTGGCGGCCGACAACGATGCACATCTGGCACGCTTTGCGGCGGACATCGATGCCTTCGGCAGCCCTGCTGGATGGTGGAACCGTCTGCTGGGTCTGGGCGATGAAGCGCGGGCCGTGAATCTCAAGAAGGCCGGCATTTTCCCCATCGTGCATGGCGTGCGCAGCCTCGCGCTGTTGCATCGCATTGCCGAAACCGGGACGGCCGAGCGCATTGCAGCCTTGCAGGCTCTTGGCGCGCTGGATGCGGAGCTGGGTGGCGAGCTGCTTGAAAGCCTGCATTTCCTCATGGGGCTGCGCCTGCGCGCGGGCCTGGCCGAGCTGGAGCTGGGGCGTGCTGTCACCGGCAATGTGGACCCGGCACGGCTGAGCAGCCTGGAGCGCGATCTGCTCAAGGATGCGCTGTCCGTGGTCAAGCGCTTCAAGGCGCTGCTGCATCAGCGCCTGCTGCTGGATGTGGTGGCATGAGCTGGCCCGCGTGGATCTCCGGCGGTCTCGCTCAATGGCGGCGGGATCGCCGGCGCCGGCGTCTGGCCGACCCGGAATTCGCGTTTCTGTTCGACGATCCGCCGCCCCATGAATGGGTGGCATTGGACTGCGAGACCACGGGGCTGGACCGGCGCCGCGATGAGATTGTTTCCATAGGCGCGGTGCGCATAGTCGGCGAGCGGCTGCTGACCAGCGAAAGGCTGGAGCTGCTGGTGCAGCCCGAGCGCGGCGTGTCGCCCGAAAGCGTGCGCATCCATCGTCTGCGCGAACGCGACGTGGCCCAGGGCCTGCCGGCCGAGGAGGCCGTGCGTCGCTTGCTGCACTTTGTCGGCAGCCGGCCCCTGGTGGGCTACTACCTGGAGTTCGATCTGGCCATGCTCAACCGCATTGCCCGTCCGCTGCTGGGCATGCCCCTGCCCCAGCCGGCCATCGAAGTCTCGGCCCTGTACCACGACTACAAGTTCCGCCAGCTGCCGCCCTACCAGCAGCATGACAACGCCGGGATCGACCTGCGCTTTGACACCATGATGCGCGACCTTCAACTGCCGCTGCGCGATGCCCACGACGCGCTCAACGATGCGGTGATGGCCGGTCTGGCCTTCATCAAGCTGCGCCGGCTGCAGGGAATGCCCTCTTGAATCGATAGCTGCCGGCGCTTGATGGATAAGCGCTAGGGGTCATCGGGCTTCAAAGCAAGGGACATGAAAAAAGGAGCGTGTCGAACGCTCCTTGGTGTGATCGAACCCGGCGGCTGGCGCCGGGTGGGGGCGGGAAATCAGTGCCCCGAGGCGCCCGACGCACCCAGGCCGGTTTCCGAGCGCACTTGCTGCGCGGGGAAGGCGGCGCGTTCCTTGGCAGCCTGGCCGCTCTTGTCGAGCACCGAGAACAGCCACACGCCCCCGAAGCCTATGGCCATGGAGAACAGCGCCGGCGAGGTGTAGGGGAACCAGGCCGAGCCCGCGGGATGGCCCAGCGTGGCCTCCCAGACCGAAGGCGAGACGATGGTCAGGCCCACCGAGGAGATCAGGCCCAGGAAGCCGCCGATCACTGCGCCCTTGGTCGTGCAGTCCTTCCACAGCACGGACAGCAGCAGCGGCGGGAAGTTGGCCGAGGCCGCGACGGCGAAGGCCAGCGAGACCATGAAGGCGATGTTCTGCTTCTCGAACACAATGCCCAGCAGCACGGCCACGATGCCCAGGCAGATCGTGGTGATGCGCGAGACCTTGAGCTCGGAAGCGCTGTCGGCCTTGCCCTGCTTGAACACGGTGGCGTACAGGTCGTGCGAGACGGCCGAGGCGCCGGACAGCGTCAGGCCCGCGACCACGGCCAGGATGGTGGCGAAAGCCACGGCCGAGATGAAGCCGTAGAACACGTCGCCACCCACGCTCTTGGCCACCAGCACGGCCGCCATATTGGCCGTGCCGGCTCCGCCCTTGATCACGCCCTTGGCCGTGTCGGCCATCTCGGGGTTGGTCAGCACCATGGTGATGGCGCCGAAACCGATGATGAAGATCAGGATGTAGAAGTAGCCGATCCAGGTCGTGGCCCAGAACACGCTCTTGCGCGCTTCCTTGGCGTCGGGCACGGTGAAGAAGCGCATCAGGATGTGGGGCAGGCCCAGCGTGCCGAACATCAGCGCCATGCCGAAGCTGATGGCCGAGATCGGGTCCTTGATGAAGCCGCCCGGACCCATGATGGCCAGGCCCAGCTTGGCGGCTTCCTCGGGCGACTTGCCGCTGTTGGAGGCGATCTCGGTGCGCACGCGCACGCCGTCGGCGAACAGCGCCTCGAAGCTGAAGCCGTACTTGGCCATGATCATGAAGCCCATGAAGCTCACGCCGGCCAGCAGCATCACGGCCTTGATGATCTGCACCCAGGTGGTGGCGGTCATGCCGCCGAACAGCACGTAGATCATCATCAGCGCGCCCACCAGCACCACGGCGACCCAGTAGTCCAGGCCGAACAGCAGCTTGATCAGCTGGCCCGCGCCCACCATCTGCGCAATCAGGTAGAAGGCCACGACCACCAGCGTGCCGCTGGCCGCGAAGGCGCGGAACGGCGTCTGGGCGAAGCGATAGCCGGCCACGTCGGCAAAGGTGAACTTGCCCAGATTGCGCAGACGCTCGGCCAGCAGAAAGGTCAGGATAGGCCAGCCCACGAGGAAGCCGATGGAGTAGATCAGGCCGTCATAGCCGTTGGCCATGACCGAGGCCGAGATGCCGAGAAAGGACGCGGCCGACATATAGTCGCCGGCGATGGCCAGGCCGTTCTGGAAGCCCGTGATGCCGCCGCCGGCGGTGTAGAAGTCGGCGGCGGAGCGTGTCTTGGCTGCGGCCCATTTGGTGATCCACAGCGTGCCGGCCACGAAGGCCACGAACAGGATGATGGCCGTCCAGTTGGTGGCCTGCTTGGCGGTCTCGCCCACATCGCCGCCCGCTGCCATGGCCGTTCCCGCCAGACCCAGGGTCAGCGCGCCCGCCAGGGTGTGTTGCAGATGCTTGTTCATTTGGTGGCGTCCTTCAGGATGTCCTGGGTGAGCTTGTCGAATTCGCTATTGGCGCGGCGCACGTAGAAGCCGGTGATGAGCACCGTGAACACGATGACGCCCATGGCGATGGGAATGCCCAGCGAGGTGACGCCGGCACCTATGGGCTGGGCCAGGAATTGCTTGTCGAACGCGATCAGCGCGACATAGCCGTAGTACACGACCAGCATCAGCAGCGTCAGTACGAGGCCCAGTCGATTGCGCTTGCGGCGCAGGTCCTGATAGGCAGGGTTGTCTTGGATTTTTTGTACCACCGGATCGTTCACAGTGTTGTCTCCTTGGAATGCTTGCCTGCATCGCATTCATCGGCATGAATTTCCCTGCAGGCCTGGGCATTCTGGGAAGCCCGTCTGACCGTCTCCTTACTTACGATATCGGTGTTTCCACTGGGTTTTTCACATCGGAAAAAAACCGCTCCGGGTTAGTGCTGACAGGGTCGGGAAAAGCCTTGTCTTGAATTTTTTCAAACTGATTTTTTGTAAGTTAGCGGTCAGTCGAGGCTTTGATATTGAAAGCACAGGTGAGTTGGCAGCGCCTGATATTTCAAAAATCAAGGAGACAAGCATGGCCATCAATGCGACAGCGAATATGGGAGGCAAGTCGGCCCCAAGGCCGATGAGCCCGGAGGAGCGCAAAGTCATTTTTGCGTCGTCACTGGGTACCGTTTTCGAGTGGTACGACTTCTATCTTTACGGTTCCCTGGCGGCCATCATCGCCAAGCAGTTCTTCAGCGGACTGGATTCGGGCTCTGCCTTCATCTTCGCGCTGCTGGCCTTTGCCGCGGGCTTCATCGTGCGGCCGTTCGGCGCGCTGGTGTTCGGCCGCCTGGGCGACATGATCGGGCGCAAGTACACCTTTCTGGTGACGATTCTGATCATGGGCCTGTCCACCTTCATCGTGGGCGTGCTGCCCAACTACGCCAGCATAGGCGTGGCGGCGCCCGTGATCCTGATCGCGCTGCGCATGCTGCAAGGCCTGGCGCTGGGCGGTGAATACGGCGGTGCCGCGACCTATGTGGCCGAGCATGCGCCGCACGGCAGACGCGGTGCCTACACCTCGTGGATTCAGACCACGGCCACGCTGGGCCTGTTCCTGTCGCTGCTGGTGATTCTGGGCGTGCGCACCTCGCTGGGCGAAGAGGCGTTTGCCGACTGGGGCTGGCGCATTCCCTTCCTGGTGTCCATCCTGCTGCTGGCCATCTCGGTCTGGATCCGCATGACGCTGTCCGAGTCGCCGGCCTTCCAGAAGATGAAGGCCGAAGGCAAGGTGTCCAAAGCGCCTCTGTCGGAGTCCTTCGGCCAGTGGAAGAACCTCAAGGTCGTGATCCTGGCCCTGCTGGGTCTGACCGCAGGCCAGGCCGTGGTCTGGTACACCGGCCAGTTCTACTCGCTGTTCTTCCTGACCCAGCAGCTCAAGGTCGACGCCGTGACGGCCAATCTGATGATCGCGGCCGCGCTGCTGATCGGCACGCCGTTCTTCGTGATCTTCGGCACGCTGTCGGACAAGATCGGCCGCAAGCCCATCATCATGCTGGGCTGCATTCTGGCGGTGCTGACCTACTTCCCGGCCTTCAAGGCCCTGACCGAAGCCGCCAACCCCGATCTGGCCGCGGCCCAGGCCAAGAACAAGGTCGTCATCGTGGCCGACCCCAGCGAGTGCTCGTTCCAGTTCAACCCCACGGGAACCGCCAAGTTCACCAGCTCCTGCGACGTGGCCAAGCAGGTGCTGGCCGCGGGCTCCGTGAGCTATGACACCGAAGAGGCGCCCTCGGGTACCGTGGCCAGCATCCGTATCGGCTCCACCGAGATCCCCTCGTTCTCGATCAAGGGCCTGAGCCCTGAGGATGCCAAGGCCAAGGACGGTGCTTTCAAGAAGGCTGTGGCCGCAGAGCTGACCAAGGACGGCTATCCCGCCAAGGCCGACCCCGCCAAGATGAACAAGGTGATGATGGTCGTCATCCTGACCTATCTGGTGCTGCTGGTGACCATGGTCTACGGCCCCATCGCGGCCATGCTGGTGGAGTTGTTCCCCACGCGCATCCGCTACACCTCGATGAGCCTGCCCTATCACATCGGCAACGGCTGGTTCGGCGGCCTGCTGCCCACCATGTCCTTCGCCATCGTGGCGCAGACCGGCAATATGTATAACGGCCTCTGGTATCCGATCATCATCGCCGGCGTGACGGCCGTGATCGGCACGCTGTTCGTGCCAGAAACCAAGGACCGCGACATCTACGCCGCAGACTGAGTCCAGGGACGGCTGCTGCAAATCGGTGCAGCGGCCGCATTCCAAGCCCGCCAGGCGTAAGCCAGGCGGGCTTTTTTATTAGGGATAGCACCTGCATATTTCAAATCTGTGGCAGCAAAGCATCAGAGCGTTTTTTTTGCAGATGCAAATCCTTGTTTCAGCGAGGTGTGAACCTAGAATTGCTCCTAGCCGCGAGAGGGCCTTCAACCTACAAGCCGATGCGGTGCAAAACATAAATCCCAACAAGGAGCATTGAATGACCAAGATGACTCGCATCGCTTTGGCCGCACTGGCGGTAATGGGCGCAACCACTGCCATGGC
>JAFAIY010000182.1 GCA_019236485.1 Comamonas sp.
GCGGCGCGGAAAGCGCAGGCCATGGGCCTCGTCGGCCACCAGGCCCACGCAGGTTCCTGCGGGGCTGCTGATGGCCAGGCGCGGGTAGCCGCCGCATTTGCCCGTCGATGCATAGCCGCGCGCCTGCACCGGCTGGCTGGCGGCCAGCGCGAGCAGCAGGCCGAGCATGGGCAGCGGGTTCGGCGTCATTAATCGCGTCCTTGGGGAGTTGTTTCGACGCGGCTATCTTGTCACGCGCCTTCAGAAGCGCGGCAGATCCGGGTGGGCGATCTGTCCGCCGCGCACCAGCATCTTGCCGTACTCGGCGCAGCGGTTGAGCGTGGGAATCACCTTGCCGGGGTTGAGCAGCGACAGCGGATCGAAAGCCGCCTTGAGTGCGAACATCTGCTGGTTCTCGGCCGCGCTGAACTGGGTGCACATGGAGTTGAGCTTTTCCACGCCCACGCCATGCTCGCCCGTCACCGTGCCGCCCATGGCCACGCTGGTCTCGAGGATGTCGGCGCCGAACAGCTCGCAGCGATGCAGCTCGTCGGCATCGTTGGCATCGAACAGGATCAGCGGGTGCAGATTGCCGTCGCCCGCATGGAAGACATTGGCGCAGCGCAAGCCGTACTTCTTTTCCATCTGCTGGATGGCCAGCAGTATGTCGGCCAGGCGCTTGCGCGGAATCGTCGAGTCCATGCACATATAGTCGGGGCTGATGCGGCCGCTGGCCGGGAAGGCGTTCTTGCGCCCGCTCCAGAAACGCAGGCGCTCCTCCTCGCTGGCGCTGACCGTGATGGCCGTGGCGCCCGCGCCGCGCAGCACCTCGCTCATGCGCGCGATCTCCTCCTCGACCTCCTCGGGCGTGCCGTCGCTCTCGCAGAGCAGAATCGCTTCGGCCGTGAGGTCGTAGCCGGCCTTGACGAAGTCCTCGACGGCGGCCGTCATGGGCTTGTCCATCATCTCTAGGCCCGCGGGGATGATGCCGGCCGCAATCACGGCGGCCACGGCATCGCCGGCCTTGCGCACATCGTCGAAGCTGGCCATGATGCAGCGCGCCAGCTGGGGCTTGGGGACGAGCTTGACCGTGACCTCGGTGGCCACGGCCAGCATGCCTTCGCTGCCTATCATCACGGCCAGCAGGTCCAGGCCCGGCACGTCCAGGGCCTCGGAGCCGAATTCCACGGGCTCGCCTTCGATGGTGAAGCCCTTGATCTTGAGCACGTTGTGCACCGTGAGCCCATATTTGAGGCAGTGCACGCCGCCCGAGTTCTCGGCAACGTTGCCGCCTATGGTGCAGGCGATCTGGCTGCTGGGGTCGGGCGCGTAGTACAGGCCGTAAGGCGCGGCGGCCTCGCTGATGGCCAGATTGCGCACGCCGCACTGCACCAGGGCGGTGCGGCTGTAGGGATCGACCTTGAGAATCTTGTTGAACTTGGCCAGCGACAGGGTCACGCCCATGGGATGGGGCATGGCGCCGCCCGACAGGCCCGTGCCCGCGCCGCGCGCGATCACCGGCACCTGGATCTCATGGCAGGCCTTGAGCACGGCCTGTACCTGTGCATAGCTCTCGGGCAGGCAGACCACCAGCGGGCGCTGGCGGTAGGCGGTCAGACCGTCGCACTCATAGGGCGTGGTGTCCTCGCTCTGGTAGAGCAGCGCATGCTCGGGCACATGGGGGCGCAGCGCGGCCAGCACCTGGGCCTGGCGGCGCGCGCGCTCGGTCGGGACCGGCTGGTGGCGGGCGGCATCGGCAGCGGCCGATGGGTCGATCAAGGAGCTGGCGGGCGTCATGCCTGCAACTGTAGAGCATGGTCCGGCCGCGCGGCGTGAGTTTTATTGCAAGCCGGCTTGAAATTCAGAAAGCGATAGCTGCCAGCGCTTGGTGGACATGGGTTGGAGGCTGATTCAATGCGTGCTCCTCCATCTATACCGGGCCGGGGCTGACCGGGTGCTGCTCGCTCTCCAACAGCCACAGCTGCTTGCGGGCGCGGGTCATGGCGACATACAGCATATTGCGTTCGCGATAGGCCTCCTGCCTGGCGGCGTGGCGCGGAAAGCGGCCGCGCTCGACCAGGGGAACGGCCACGTAGTCGTACTCATGGCCTTTGCAGCGCTCCACCGTGAGCAGCTGCAGGCTGGGCGATTCGCGGCGCTGGTGCTGGGCGATGCTGGAGCTGACCATGAGGCTCAGCCGCCCCAGGAATTCATCGACGGACAGCCCTGCGCAGATGCGCGACAGCGCCTCCAGGCTGGCCAGGCATTGGCGCAGCTCGTCCCGGCTGATGGGGGCCTGGGCAAAGAACTGCTGCAGCAGAGGGTGGCCGCAGAGCCGGCCGGCATCGGCGCACAGCTGGGCGGGCAGGGCCAGCAGCTGGGCGCAGGCAGAGCCCGGCGCCGTAGCCGTAGCCAGAAAGCGGCGCATGGCCTGCTGCTGGCCCTGCAGCTCGGCCGCAATGGCCTTGCTGTCGGCCTCGGGCGGAGCCTCGCCCAGCGCCTCCATGTCGAACAGGCCGTTGGCCAGCAGATCGCCGTCGGGCCGGCTGCCGCGGCGCACATAGCGCATCAGGCCTTCGACGGCGCTGCTCAGAATGCCTTGCGAGAGCAGGGCAGCGCCGCTGCAGCCCTGCATGGCCCACATGATGGCCAGCACCATGGCGATCTCGCGGCGCTGGTAGAAGCGCTGCAGGCCCTGGCAGCTGTAGTGCACGCCCTCATGGGCGAACAGCCACTCCAGCAGCACCGAGTCCTCGGGCGCGCGCAGTATGACCTGCAAGGCGGCGGGCGGGCTGCCGGGCTGGCGCGGCTGCAGGCTCAGGCTGCGGTGAATGTCCAGCAGCTGCCGGGCGCAGTCCTCGTCGTCTTTGTAGCGGCTCGGCTCGAAGCGCGATGCGGCATTGGGGTAATGGGCTTCGAATGCGACGCCGAACAGCCGGTTCAGGCTGGTGCAGATCGCGGGGCCGAAGCGGTAGGTGGTGCGCAGCCGGGCCTGGCCCGTGCCCGCGGGCAGCTCCTGCAGCACGCGCTGGGCGCTGTCGCCAAAGACCGAGGACGCGCCCGGCAGAATATGCTGGTTGAAGTCGCCCGCGCCTATGAAGCAGCCGTTGCCGCGGGCCAGATGGCGCAGCACCAGCAGGGCTGCCTCGTCCAGATCCTGGAGCTCGTCGAACAGTACGGCATCGAAGCGGCCCTGCAGCAGGGGGAAGTCCGTGTCGAAGTCCAGCGCAGCCAGCTGGCGGGCCAGGGCATAGGTGCAGTCGCCCGGCGCATAAAACAGCGGCTCCTGGGTCGGCCCCTCGCGCAGCCGCTCGTATTTGCACAGCAGCCGGTAAAGCCCGTAGTCCAGCTCCTGGTCGCTGCAGAACTGCAGAGCATCCAGGCCGGAGTTCTCCAGTTGCTGCGCCAGCAGGCGCTGCTTGGCCAGGGCCTCGAAGGCGATAAAGGCATTGATGTCCAGCGGGCGGGCCAGATAGTCGGTGAGCTCGGGGGACTCGGGCTGCGCCTGCCGCTCGAACTCCTGGAGCAGCGCGTCATGCGCCTGCTGGATGAGCAGATTCTTTTCCAGTGCCGAGGCCAGCATGGGCACGGGGTCGCCCTGTTCCCTGAGCACCTGGGCGCAGAGCTGTTCCAGGGTCAGTATGCGCAGCTCATCGGGCAGCACGGTCGTGAACTCGCCAAGGCGCGCCCAGATGGCCCTGAGCCCGGCTTCCGAGTAGGCCAGCATCAGGATGTTGCGTGCGCCCCGGGTACGGATCAGGTCGGCGGCCTTGATCGCCAGCGTGGTGGTCTTGCCGGTGCCCGCCAGCGCATGGATCAGCAGCGAGTTCGCGGCGCTGTTGAGCGCCTGGTTCTGGTCTATGCCCGG
>JAFAIY010000198.1 GCA_019236485.1 Comamonas sp.
CCATAGGCGACTACCGTGCCAAGCATCTGGTGGAAGACCTTGCCGCCCTGATTGCGCTGGAAAGCCCGGGCAACGCCGCGGCCTGCGTGATCGCCCATGACTGGGGCGGCGCCCTGGCCTGGGGCCTGGCGAATCGCTACCCGACCCAGGTCCAGCGGCTTCTGATTCTCAACTCGCCCCATCCCGGCGCTTTCCTGCGCGAACTGCAGCACAACCCTGTGCAGCAGTCGGCCAGCCAGTACATGCATTTTCTGCGCCGACCGGATGCGCCGCAGCTGCTGGCGGAAAACCGCTGGGAGCGCATGCTGAGTTTTTTTCAGCACCCCGACGGCAGCCAGCCCTCCTGGCTCACGCCCGAGCTGCAGCAGCGATACCGCGAGCACTGGGACCTGGGCGTGCACGGCGCCTGCATGTTCTATGCGGCCAGCCCACTGGTGCCGCCGCGCCCGGGCAGCAGCAGCGATGAGCTGCACGACATCCGCGAGCTCAGCCTGCCCGAGGAGATGCTGCACATTCCCCAGCCGGTGCGCATTCTCTGGGGAGACCGCGATCTGGCCCTGCAGCCCGCCCTGCTGGACGGTCTCGAGCAATGGGTGCCCAGACTGCGGGTGGAGCATCTCAAGGGCTGCAGCCACTGGGTGGTGCATGAACAGCCCGAGGCCGTACGCCGCGCCCTGGCGGAATTCCTGACCCCAAATCACTCCTGAAACAGGAGCTGCATGGGCTCGATGTGCAAGCCCATACGGCCGGTTTGAGGACTATTTTCCGGTGTACAGCGAAGCCTCGCCCTCGGGGCGGGTCTTGAAGCGCTTGTGCACCCAGTAGTACTGCGGAACCATGGTCATGATGGCCGCCTGCAGCTCGCGGTTCATGCGCGCCGTGTCGGCGACATGGTCGTCGGTGGGGAAGTTCTCCCAGGCCGGCGTGAGCTCGGCCACATAGCCTTCGGGGGTCATGCGGTTGTAGAGCGCCACCACCTTGGCCTTGCCCAGGCGCGCAAAGCGCGAGAGCGAGGGAATCGTGGCCGTGTTCTCCACGGCGAAGAAGGGCACGAACACCGAGTCGTTCCTGCCATAGTCCATATCGGGCAGCAGATACAGCAGGCCGCCCTTGCGCACGCAGGAGATGATGGGCTTGACACCATCGGCACGGTTGAGCATGCGTACATTGCCAAAGCGCTGGCGCCCGGCCATGAACCAGGCATCCAGATCGGGGTCGGGATTGGTCGCAAAAATCGAGGTGAATTCGCGCTCGGTGTTCAAGGGCAGAGCCAGGCCGCCCGCATCCATGCTGTAGAAATGCGGCGCAAACACGATGGTCGGCGTGTCGCCATCGAGCTCATGCGTGGCGCCAACCAGCTTGACGCGACTGCGCACCAGTGCCTCGGAGCCGAACCACAGCCAGCTTCTGTCGAGAAAAGTCTGGCAAAAGACCTCAAAAGACTCTTTGGCCCAGGCTTTGCGCTGGGCCGCCGGCACATCGGGAAAGCACAGCTCCAGATTGCGCAGCGCAATCCGCCGGCGCTGGGCCGCGACCACGAACAGTGCACGACCAATCCATTTGCCCAGACCACGCAGCACGGGCAGGGGCAGCTTGGCCAGCACATGCATGCCACCTATGGCAATCCTGCTGGCGCTCATGCCTTGTCCTCGCGCGGTTGCTTGTATCGACCGTAGCCCCACAGATACTGCTGCGGGCATTGGTGTATCGCAGCCTCCATGGCTGCATTGATCTGCCAGACGGTGGCTTCCAGAGATTGAGATTCGGGCACAGACAATTCCTCTAAATACAGCGTATAGCCCCGCCCCCAGGACTTGCGCTCACACCGCGCCACGATCACCGCGGCACCGGTCTGCAGCACCAGACGTGCCGCCAGAGTCATCGTATACGCATCGCGACCGAAAAAAGGCGACCAGATGCCCAGGCCATGGGGCGGAACCTGATCGGGCAGCAGGCCCACGGCCGCACCCTGGCGCAGTGCCTTGATCATCTGCCGCACGCCGGCCAGCGTGGTCGGCACGGCCGAGACGCCCGGCCGGTTGCGCGCGGTTTCCAGGATCTGGGCCAGCCAGCCCTGGCGCGCGGGCCGGTAGAGCACGGTGATCTCGCCATGCCGGGCCGACCAGCGCCGGGCCGCGGCCTGCACCGACATCTCGAAGCAACCCAGATGTGGCGTGAGAAACACAATGCCCTTGCCTCTGGCATAGGCTTGCTCCACTACCTCGCCATTGACCATATCGCACTGCGGCAACTGGCCCAGCCAGATGCGCGGCATCTCGAACACCATGCGCCCCGCATGACCCACGGCGGCCCTGACCTGGGCGAACGAATAGCCCGCCTGCGCAGCGTTGGCGACAAATCGGCGCCGGTAGGTGGGCGATAGCGCAAAAACCAGCCACCCCATGGCCGCACCCAGGCCATGCAATAGCCATAAAGGCAGTGCAGCAAACAGTCGAAACAGGGAAGGCATTAGAATAGATGGGTCGCTGAGTTAAAGAGCAACTTGCAGGGCGACGTTAAAACAAAACTGCTAAAGCGTTCGCCAGGCTCCTCTAAGGCTCAGGCAACGCAATTGCCTAAGTTAGAAGGAGTTATATCAATGGCGAACAGCGATTTTCTGTTTACCTCGGAATCGGTTTCTGAAGGTCACCCCGACAAGGTGGCGGACCAGATCTCGGACGCGATTCTGGACGCTATTTTCACCCAAGACCCGCACAGCCGCGTGGCTGCCGAGACACTGACCAACACCGGTCTGGTGGTATTGGCCGGCGAAATCACGACCGGCGCCAATGTGGACTACATCCAGGTCGCGCGCGACACCATCAAGCGCATCGGCTACGACAACACCGAATACGGCATCGACTACAAGGGCTGCGCGGTGCTCGTGGCCTATGACAAGCAGAGCCAGGATATCGCCCAGGGCGTGGACCAGGCCAGCGACGACGAACTCAATATCGGTGCCGGCGACCAGGGCCTGATGTTCGGCTATGCCTGCGATGAGACGCCCGAGCTGATGCCGGCCCCCATCTATTACGCCCACCGTCTCGTGGAGCGCCAGGCCCAGCTGCGCAAGGACGGCCGCCTGCCCTTCCTGCGCCCCGACGCCAAGAGCCAGGTGACCATGCGCTATGTGGACGGCAAGCCCCACAGCATCGACACCGTGGTGCTATCCACCCAGCACAGCCCCGACCAGTCGGAAACGGCGACCAAGATGAAGGCCTCGTTCACCGAAGCCATCATCGAGGAAATCATCAAGCCCGTGCTGCCCAAGGAATGGCTGCGCGAAACCAAGTACCTGATCAACCCCACCGGCCGCTTTGTCGTGGGCGGCCCCCAGGGCGACTGCGGCCTGACCGGTCGCAAGATCATCGTGGACACCTATGGCGGCGCCTGCCCCCACGGCGGCGGTGCTTTCTCGGGCAAGGATCCCACCAAGGTGGACCGCTCGGCCGCCTACGCCGCCCGCTATGTGGCCAAGAACATCGTGGCCGCTGGCCTGGCGCGCCAGTGCCAGATCCAGGTCAGCTACGCCATTGGCGTGGCCCGCCCGATGAACATCACCGTGTACACCGAAGGCACGGGCGTGATCCCCGATCACGAGATCGCCAAGCTGGTGGCCGCGCACTTCGACCTGCGTCCCCGCGGCATCATCGAGATGCTGGACCTGCGCCGCCCCATCTACAGCAAGACCGCCGCCTACGGCCACTTCGGTCGCGAAGAGCCCGAGTTCAGCTGGGAGCGCACCGACAAGGCGGCAGAGCTGCGTGCAGCTGCCGGCCTCAGGATCTAAGCGCCGCGAGCTTGTCCGGCTTTCGGCTCAGGCTCGCTCACACGGCAAGGGCCGCCAAGCCTACTGCCCGCCCATCAAGCCGCCAGCTACGCCTGGCGGCTTTTTCATGCCTGCATGATTGCGGCCAGCCGCAAGCCACAGCTGCGGCCGGCAGTTCACAACCCCCGGGGGCTCAGCGCCAGCTCCTGACGGAAAGCGGGCTTGACCCGGTAGAGCTGGGCCGGCCTATGCGCAGCGCCGCTTTGCCGGGCTCCGGGCACGGCCTCCAGCCAGTCCATCTCGTCCATCTTGCGCCTGAAGCTGACCTTGTTCAAAGGCTCGCCCAGAATGTTTTCATAGACCTGCTGCAGCCGCGGCAGAGTGAAGGTCTCGCCGCACAGATGCACGGGCAGCGAGGAATACAGGCTTTTGCTGCGTACCCGCTCCAGGGCCGCATCCAGAATCGCGCGGTGGTCGAACGGCAGCTGAGGTAGGGCCGACACCGGCAGCACGCTGATATCGGCGCTTGGCGGCGGCAAATTCTGCACCGGCAGCAGGGCGCAATAGGCAATGGCCACCGACCAGCCGCGCGGATCGCGCGCCGGGCCGCTGAAGGTGGCCAGCTGTTCCAGATAAGCCCCCTCTATGCCCACCTTGGTCTTGAGCACGCGCGCCGCACTGGCCTTGGCGTCCGCATCTTCCTCGGCATGGATATAGCCACCGGGCAAGGCCCAGACCCCGGCAAACGGCGCCGCGGCGCGCCGCAGCAGCACCGCGTGCAGCTCCTGCTCCACCAGGGT
>JAFAIY010000217.1 GCA_019236485.1 Comamonas sp.
CGCCAGCTGGGCGTCATCCATGGCCTTGAGGTGCTGGGCGTTGACCCAGCGCAGCTTGGCCTCGTCGAACTGGCCCGCGCTGCGGCCCAGGTGATCGAGGTTGAACCATTCGAGGAACTGGGCACGGCTGAAGATCTCATCGTCGCCGTGGCTCCAACCCAGGCGGGCCAGATAGTTGACCATGGCATCGGGCAGATAGCCTTCGTCGCGGTACTGGGTCACGGCCTTGGCGCCGTTGCGCTTGCTCATCTTCTCGCCCTGCTCGTTGAGCACCGTGGGCAGATGGGCGAACACGGGCACGCCGGCGCCCAAAGCTTCGAAGATATGGATCTGGCGCGGCGTGTTGTTCACATGGTCATCACCGCGGATCACGTGGGTGATGTTCATGTCCATGTCATCGACGCAGACGCAGAAGTTATAGGTGGGCGTGCCGTCGGGGCGTGCGATCACCAGATCGTCGAGTTCGGAGTTCTGGAACTCGATGCGGCCCTTGCACTTGTCGTCCCAGCCCACCACGCCGGTTTGCGGAGTCTTGAAGCGCAGCACGGGCTTGACGCCCTCGGGCACGGGCGGCAGCACCTTGCCGGGCTCGGGGCGCCAGGTGCCGTCGTAGCGCGGCTTTTCCTTGTTGGCCATCTGCTTTTCGCGCAGCGCGTCCAGCTCTTCCATGCTCATATAGCAGGGATAGACATAGCCTTTGGCCTGCAGCGTGGCCAGCACTTGCTTGTAGCGGTCCATGCGCTGCATCTGGTAGAACGGGCCTTCGTCATGGTCCAGCTGCAGCCATTCCATGCCTTCGAGGATCACGTCCACCGAAGCCTGGGTCGAGCGCTCGAGATCGGTGTCTTCGATGCGCAGCACGAATTCGCCGCCATTGGCGCGCGCAAAAGCCCAGGGATAGAGGGCCGAGCGGATATTGCCCAGGTGGATGAAGCCCGTGGGAGACGGGGCAAAACGGGTGCGAATTTTGTTAGTTGTCATGTCAGAAATCCTTGTGCGGCAACTCAGATGCCGAGGGTTGGTTGCATGAATGGAGCACACCCTCAGCCAGAGATGCCGAGCAAGAGCCGCCTCGCAGCGAAGGCATCGTCCCCCTTGAGGGGGAAGGCGCGCAGCGACTCAGGGGGTGCTTCACAGAAGCGTATCCAGTCCGCGAGAAAGATCGGCCTTGAGATCGTCAAGATGCTCCAGACCCACGGAAATGCGAATCAGGCCCTGACCCACGCCCGCAGCCTGGCGCTGGGCTTCGCTCAGGCGGCCGTGCGAGGTGCTGGCCGGATGGGTGATGGTGGTCTTCACATCACCCAGGTTGGCGGTGATGGAGCACAGGCGCGTGCTGTCCACCACATGGAAGGCATGGGCGCGCAGCTGCTCGGCGCCCTCGCCCATCACGTCGAAGGCCAGCACGGCACCACCCATGCCGTTTTGCTGGCGCATGGCCAGCTCATGCTGGGGATGGCTCTTGAGGCCAGGGTAGTAGACACGAGCGACCTTGGGATGGGCTTCCAGCCAGGTGGCCAGCTCCAGCGCCGCCGCGCTTTGCGCCTTGACGCGCAGGGCCAGGGTTTCCAGGCCCTTCATCACCGTCCAGGCGTTGTACGGAGCGATGTTCAGGCCGCCGCTGCGCAGGAAGGTGCCCATGACCTTGTCCACCAGCGCGATAGAGCCGCAGACGGCGCCGGCCATCACGCGGCCCTGCCCGTCCAGGAACTTGGTGCCCGAGTGCACCACGATATCGGCACCCAGCTTGGCCGGCTGCTGCAGAACGGGCGTGGCAAAGCTGTTGTCCACGGCCAGCAACGCGCCGTTGGCATGCGCCACCTCGGCCAGAGCCGCGATGTCGCAGAGATCGGTCAGCGGATTGGTCGGCGTCTCGGCAAACAGCATGCGCGTATTGGGCTTGACGGCAGCCTTCCAGGCCTCGATATCGGTCTGCGGCACGAAGCTGGTTTCGACACCGAAACGGGCCATCTCGGTGCCCAGCAGCTTGATGGTGGAGCCGAACATGGACTGCGAGCAGATCACATGGTCGCCAGTCTTGAGCGCGGTCAGCGCCACCAGCAGGATGGCCGACATGCCCGTGGAGGTGGCCACCGCGCATTCCGTGCCTTCCATGGCCGCCAGACGGCGCTCGAAGCTGGTCACCGTGGGATTGGTGGTGCGGCTATAGGTGTAGCCGGGCTCCTCATTGGCAAAGCGGCGGGCGGCCGTGGCGCAGTCGGGCTGCACAAAGCTGCTGGTCATGTACAGCGCTTCGCAATGCTCGCCCCACTGGCTGCGCTCGACCGCTTCGCGCACGGCCAAAGTTTCAGGATGCAAACCCTCGGGTAATGTCTTATTGGTCACAATCGTCAAATCCAGATGGTTGGTACTGGTCACAAGCAGCGCCACCGCCCCACCGGGCCCGAGCACCTTGGCTTCACCAGCTTGATCGGCGGCTCCGCCGACCTTTGAAAAACCTTGCTCGCACACCGCCAGAGCCGGAGGCAACCAGCCATCCAACCCTTGACCAGCATGCGCCATATGCTCACATCAAAGGAGCACATTGCCTGCACGGCACTGCCATTGTCCTCCTGAATGAAAAGGGTTGCCGCAGCAACCCTTTCACATCCGGTCATTCAAGGACAGCTTGAACGCTCAGTTTTCCTGGGCATTGGGCAGGGACAGGCGCGAAGTGTCTTCGCTCTCCTCTTCGCTGCCGCGGTTGCGGCCTTCGTTGAGCGCCGTCACCTCCTCATCGGAGATATCGCCGGTGATGTAGACGCCGTCAAAGCAGGAGGCTTCGAAGCCTTCGACCTTGCTGTTGATCTTGCCCACGGCCTGCTTCATGGCCTCCACGTCCTGGTAGATCAGCGCGTCGCAGCCGATGACCTGGCGGATTTCCTCGACCGTGCGGCCATGGGCCACCAGCTCGGAGCGCGTGGGCATGTCGATGCCGTAGACATTGGGGTGACGCACGGGTGGCGCCGCCGAGGCCAGATAGACCTTGTTGGCTCCCGCATCGCGCGCCATCTGCACGATTTCCTTGGAGGTCGTTCCGCGCACGATGGAATCGTCCACCAGCAGCACGTTGCGCCCCTTGAACTCGCTGCCTATGGCGTTGAGCTTCTGGCGCACCGACTTCTTGCGCGCGCCCTGGCCCGGCATGATGAAGGTGCGGCCCACGTAGCGGTTCTTCACAAAGCCTTCGCGGTAGGGGATGCCCAGCAGCTGCGCCAGTTGCATGGCGCTGGGGCGGCTGGATTCGGGAATCGGAATCACCGCATCGATCTCGTTGGGCGGCACCATGGAGACCACGCGCTTGGCCAGGGTCTCGCCCATGTTCAGACGCGCCTGATAGACGGAGATGCCGTCCATGGTGGAATCGGGACGTGCCAGATACACATACTCGAACACGCAGGGGTTCAGATGCGTCTCGTCGGCGCACTGCTGGCTCTCGATGCGGCCGTCGTTATGTATAAACACGGCTTCGCCGGGAGCGATGTCGCGCTCGAAGACATGGGTCGTGCCTTCCAGCGCCACGGATTCGCTGGCCAGCATGAAAGTGCCGTCCGCGCCGCGGCCCATGCACAGCGGACGAATGCCGAACGGATCGCGGAAGGCCAGCAGGCCGTAGCCGGCGATCAGCGCGATCACCGCATACGAGCCCTTGATGCGCTTGTGCACCGCGCGCACGGCCTTGAAGATGTCCTCGCTCTGCAGCGGCGCGCCGCTGGAGGCACGGCCGATCTCATGCGCCAGCACGTTGAGCAGCACTTCGGAATCGCTCTCGGTGTTGGTGTGGCGATGATCGGTATCGGCGAGCTCGTGGCGCAGCTGCTTGGCATTGGTGAGATTGCCGTTGTGCACCATGACGATGCCGAAGGGCGCATTCACATAGAAGGGCTGGGCTTCTTCCTCGCTCGATGCATTGCCCGCCGTGGGGTAACGCACCTGGCCCAGGCCCACATTGCCGGGCAGCGCACGCATATTGCGCGTGCGGAACACGTCCTTCACCATGCCCTTGGCCTTGTGCATGAAGAACTTGCGTTCCTGCTGGGTCACGATGCCGGCGGCATCCTGCCCACGATGCTGCAGCAGCAGCAAAGCGTCATAAATCAGCTGATTCACGGGTGTGGTGCTGACCACACCAACGATTCCACACATAGTTGCGTTCCATCTGTTCGCGAAGGTTGCCCCTCGCCACACTCGCCTGCTTTGCCACCCACTGGCTAGCCTGCGCTTTGACATCAGGTGCCAGCGCATGACGCCAGCACCAAACTCCTGTCACGGCCTGCCGCACTCGCTGCAAACCCCGCCGCCAGACACCTCGGTGTACATGACGGCAAACCCCGGCACTTCAAGAAGAAGTGCCCGGCAAATACTGTTCCCACTGCGGAGGCAAGGCCGGCAGCACCCATGCCAGGCCCTGCGACAGCCACGGCGCCAGCGCCGAATCCTGCCACCACGGCGCCGCATGCAGCGGCGTGTAGCGAATCACCAGCGCCGACACCAGCAGCAGCAAGGTGCCACGCAGGACGCCGAACAAGGCGCCCAGAGTGCGATCCACGGGCCTCAGGCCCACCGCCTCGATCAACTGCTTGGACAGCCAGGAAACCAGCCCCCAGGCAAACACCGCCCCCACCAGCAGCAGCACAAAGCCCGCCGCATAACGCAGCTGCATATCCCAGCCGTCCAGCGGCAGCCACTGCGCCATATCCTGGGCCCAGGTACGGGCCACGACAAAAGCTACCACCCAGCCCGCCAGGGACAGGATCTCATACACCAGCCCCCGCCAGGCACCCAGCAACATGGAGCCCAGCAGCACGGCCACAAAAATCCAGTCCAGCGTGGTCATCAACAGCTCTATCGGCGCAATG
This sequence comes from Comamonas sp., assembly GCA_019236485.1. GTDB lineage: Bacteria > Pseudomonadota > Gammaproteobacteria > Burkholderiales > Burkholderiaceae_C > Comamonas. Next base: position 4,860 of record JAFAIY010000217.1, read on the forward strand.
CTTGGCGAACGCTTTCAGTCGACCGCGCCCTAGCCCTTGAACACCGAGGCGGGCAGACCCAGGCTCTTGGCGCGCGCCGCAGCCTTGTCCGCCTCTTCACGGCTCTTGAACGGCCCCATGCGCACACGCGTACGGGTGCCGTCCCTGGTATCCACGGTCTGGGTAAAGGCACCGCCGCCGAGCTTGGACTTGATCTCGTTGGCCTTGCTGACTTCGGCAAAAGCACCGATCTGCACGATAAAACGTTCATTGCCCGTGGCCGTCTCCTTGGCGGCCTCGGAGCTGCCGCGACCCTCCAGCAGCGCGCGGGCACGCGAGGCCTCGTCGGCCTTGCCGGCATCCGGCTTGTGCTTGGGCTCAGGCTTGGCTTCCGGCTTGTGTTCGGGCTTGGCCTCGGGCTTCTTCACCTCGGCCTTGGGCTTTTCCGGCTTGGCTTCGGGCTTGGCTTCAGGTTTGGGCTCGGGCTTGTGCACCGGCTTCACTTCGGGCTTGGGCTCGGGTTTGATTTCGGGTTTGGGCTCGGGCTTGACCTGCGCAGCCACGACGGCAGCGCCCGCTGCCACCGCCGCCGTGGCGGCCACGGCAGAGCGCGACGGTTGCACCGCGGCGGCAGGTGCCGTGGCAAGCGGTGCAGCAGGAGCAAGCACCTCCTCACCGTCGTCAAGCGAGGCATTGGTTGCTACCCGGCCTGCGGGTGCGGCAGCCTGGCCGGCCACCTGGGCGCCCGGCACCACCACGGGAGCGGCGTTGTCGCGGTCCGGAATTTCAATCGGGATATTGACGGGAATGGGGCGCGGCTGCGTATCGAACAGCAGCGGAAAGCCCACCACACCGATCAGTACCAGCACGGCAGCGCCGATCAGGCGGTGC
>JAFAIY010000327.1 GCA_019236485.1 Comamonas sp.
GCGCCTCATGGTGCAGGCCGATGTGGCGCAGACCTATCTGCAGTTGCGCTCGCTGCAAGCCGAGCGCCATCTGGTCGAGCAGAGTCTTTTGGCCTACCGCGAGACTTTGACGCTGATCGAGAAGCGCTACCGGGGCGGCGATGCGGCCGAGCTGGATGTGGCGCGCATGCAGACCGAAGTCTCGGTCACCGAGGCCGAGACGCTGGCGCTGGAGCGGCAGCAGGCCACGCTCACCCATGCGCTGGCGGTACTGGTGGGCGATGTTGCCACCGGTTTCACGCTGGCCTCGTCCCCAGGCGAGGCAACGCTGCCCGTGATTCCGGCTGGCGTGCCAGCCACCGTGCTGGCGCGCCGCCCCGACGTATCGGCGGCCCAGGCCTCGGTGCTCGCGGCTCAGGCGCGCGTGGGCGTGGCCCAGGCCGCGTGGTTTCCAGCCATCACCCTTACGGGCAACGGCGGCTATGCTTCGCCAGAGCTGGGTGATCTGTTCAAGTGGTCGGCACGCTCCTGGGGCATAGGGGCGCTGCTGTCGCTGCCCATCTTCGACGGCGGCCAGCGCGCCGCGCAGGAGGAGGGCGCGCGTGCCCGCCTGGAGGCAGCCGTGGCCGCCCAGCGCGGCCAGGTTCTCACGGCTTTCCGCGAGGTGGAAGACCAGCTCAGCGCGCTGCGCCTGCTCGCAGGCCAGGCCCAGGTGCTGGGGCAGGCCGTGCAATCGTCGGAGCGCGCCACGCATCTGTCGGACGTGCGCTATCGCAACGGTCTGGTCAGCCAGCTCGAGCTGCTAGATGCGCGCCGTAACGAGCTGCGCAACCGGCGCCAGGCCCTGCAGGTGCGCACCGCGCAGTACACGGCGACGGTGGCGCTGATCCGCGCTCTGGGCGGGGGCTGGGGCAACGCAGGGCATGGCGGGGAGAGGCTTGCGGCCCAAAGCTGATGCGAGGCTGTTTGCCTTGCGGCCACGAGAGGGTCTGAGCATTGATGCATATCAAGCCGGGTCTCTCTTGCGCAGTGCCTGCAGCGCGAGCGGTGCTAGATTCATCGACGGTCCATGTGGATCGTCAATGAGTGCTTCATGAACATCACATTTCACGGTGCGGCGCAGTCGGTTACGGGTTCCTGCTTTCTCGTGGACGCGCATGGCTGCCGCTTTCTGATCGACTGCGGCATGGCTCAGGGCGGCCGCGAGGCCGACGAGCACAATGAAAAAGCCTTTGCCTTCGATGCCTCGCGCATCGATTTCGTGGTGCTCACCCATGCCCATATCGATCACAGCGGCCTGCTGCCCAAGCTGGCGGCGCGGGGCTTCAAGGGCCCGATTTACGCGACATTGGCCACCAGGGATCTGCTGGACGTGCTGCTCAAGGACAGCGCTCATATCCAGCAGATCGAGGCCGAGCGCTATGCCAAGCGCCACCACGACCGCAAGAGCGATAAGGACGCCTACTTGGCGCAGCCGCTGTACACGCTGGCCCATGTGGCGCGGGCCATGGAACTGGTCCAGGCCAAGCCCTATGGCAAGCAGTTCGAGCCCCATCCATCGGTCAAGATCTGCTTTCAGGACGCCGGGCATATTCTGGGTTCGGCGATTGCCGAGATCTGGCTGGCCGACGGGCAGGGCGGCACGAAAAAGCTGGTGGCCAGCGGCGACCTGGGTCAGCCCGGTCGCGTGATCCTGCGCGACCCGACACCGATTGCCGAAGCCGATGTGCTGCTCATCGAGTCCACCTATGGCGACCGTCTGCACAGGAATACCGAGGACACGCTGGAGGAACTCGTGGAGGTGGTCACGCGCACCGTACCCCGCGGCAATGTGATCATCCCGGCCTTTGCCGTGGGTCGCACCCAGGAGCTGCTCTATCACTTTGTGCAGCTGACCCAGCAGGGGCGTCTGCCCAATGTCGAGATCTTTGTGGATTCGCCCATGGCCGTGGCCGCCACCGAGATCACGCTCAAGCACTTTGCGGTGTTCGACGAGGAGGCCAAGCAGTTGCTGGCCAGCGTCAGGCAGCTCAAGGAGTCGCCTCATATCCACTTCATCAGCGATGTGGAGGAGTCGATCAAGCTCAACCGCATCAGGAACGGCGCCGTGATCATCTCGGCCAGCGGCATGTGCGACGCAGGGCGTGTGCTGCACCATCTGCATAACAATCTGTCCCGGCCCGAATGCGCGGTCCTGATCTGCGGCTTTCAGGCCCAGGGCTCGCTGGGGCGGCGTCTGGTCGATGGCGTCAAGCAGGTGCGCATGTTTGGCGACGAGGTCGATGTGCGCGCCAGCGTGCATACCCTGGGCGGTTTTTCGGCCCATGCCGACCAGAAGGCGCTGCTGGACTGGGCCGCTGCATTTGCCAAGCCGCCGGCCCAGACCTTTGTGGTTCATGGCGAGGAAACCGCGGCCCAGACCCTGGCCCGCGAACTGCGGCAGCGGCTGCACTTCAATGTGAGCGTGCCGGAGCTGGGTCAGACAATGGAGATCTGAGTCGGCGCAGGCTGGGCGCCCCTGTCGAGGTGGGGCGCCGGCTTGCTGCCGGATGTCGAATATGCGTTCTGCGCAGGCGGAAACAAAAATGCCCGCTATTAGCGGGCATTTTCTTTGCAAGCACTGGTTTTGCTTGCGATATTTGGTAGGCGCGATTGGACTCGAACCAACGACCCCCACCATGTCAAGGTGGTGCTCTAACCAGCTGAGCTACGCGCCTGTCGTTGAAGCCGCAAGTATAGCAGGGCTGGAACCGGTTTTTGGAAAAAAGTCATTTTTTGCACTTGCTGCATGCAATCTCGTCACTCATGGCCAGGCTTGTGCACCGACAAGCCCCGGCCATCCAA
>JAFAIY010000495.1 GCA_019236485.1 Comamonas sp.
CGTAGTGCTCGGCCATGAGCTCGGTGGGCACGCCATCCTCGGCAGCGCGGTTGCGCGTCATGGGCGCCATGACCACGCGGTTTTGCAATGCAATCTTGCCCAGCTTGACGGGCGTGAAAAGAGTTTGACTCATGCGGACTCCTTAGCGCACACGCATGCGCGGTGGCGGTGTATCGCGGCGCATCGTCTTGAGAAACTGCTCCAGCGGTGCGGGCGCGGCCACCTGCGGCAGCTCGTCCTTGTCGGGGCGCAGGGCCCAGAACTCCTTCCAGCTCGGGAACAGGTCATGGAAAGCGCCGTGGTAGGGCTCGCGGCCCGGCCAGCGCATCTTCATGTCGCCTATAGGCGGCTTGTTCAGATCCGAGGCATACCAGTAGCAGGGCAGACGGCGGCGGAAGAACCACTGGCCGTCGATGCGCTCGTAGTCATCCCAGTACAGCATCTGCATGATGACCCACTCGGCGCCGCACTCATGTTCGTTCTTGGAATAGACCACGCCCGTGGCGTGATCCCGATCCACGAACTCTATGATGTGCTGGCCCAGGTGGTGGGAGGTGCCCGTGAACTGGTCACGCAAGGTACTGTCCTGCCAGGCCTTGAAATGCTCGCGTCCCACGCGCTCCTTGCCCACGCGGATGTCGGGCGCAAACAGGTTGACATGGGCATCCATGTCGCGCATGTCCAGCGACAGGGAATACTTGCCTGCGAGTTGGCGGATCGCATCCAGCGCTTCCAGGCGGTCGATACGCTCTTCCAGCGTTTGTGGCCACTGATTCACGGGTTCACTCATCGTCTCAAGCTCTTTCTTACAGCGCCGTCACCAGCACGGCGGAGCGGCCGCCGTCCACGGGCAGTGCAGCGCCGGTCACATAGCTGGCCTCGTCGCTGGCCAGGAACAGGATGGCATTGGCCAGCTCTTCGGATTGACCGACACGGCCCATGGGAATCAGCTTTTCCGTGTTCTTGCGCGAAGCCTCGTCGGCCAGCATGCCGGCCGTGGCCGGGGTTTCGACCACGGCCGGAATCACCACGTTCACGCGCACGCCGGCGGCTGCACCTTCGGCCGCGGCCGCGCGCGAGAAGTTGATCACGGCCGCCTTGGCCGCCGAGTAGCCCGACATATAGGGCGTGCCCAGCGTGCCGCAGATGGAGCTCAGGTTGACGATGGAGCCACCCTTTGCCTTCATCAGCTTCAGCGCGGTGCGAGTGCCCCAGAACGTGCCGTCCACCGAGGTACCAAAATTGGCCTGCCAGTCCTGGGTGGACATGGCTTCGATGCCGCCCCAGGTATAGGCCATGGCGTTGTTGACCAGAATGTCCAGGCCGCCATGATTCTTGGCGGTCTGCTCCAGGGCGCCGACGATCTGCGCTTCCTGGCCCACATCGGCGACCACGGCCTCGGCCTTGCCTCCCGCGGCCCTGATCTTGGCCACCACCTCTTCCAGCGGTTGCTTGCGGCGACCGCAGATCACCACCATGGCCCCCTCCTGGGCGAAACGCTCAGCCGTTGCGGCACCGATGCCTGAGCCACCACCGGTGACGAATGCCACCTTGCCTTCCAGACGCTTGCTCATGCTCGTACTCCTTACAGGAAGGCACTGCCGCCGTTGACCGCCAGGTTCTGACCGGTCACAAAACCGCTGTCGTCGCTGACCAGGAACACCGCCACCTTGGCAATGTCTTCGGGTTCGGCCATGCGGCCCATGGGCACGCCGGCGATGATGGCGTCGGCCCATTCCTGGGGAATGCCCTGCATCATGGGAGTGTTGGTGGGACCGGGAACCAGGGTGTTCACGCGGATCTTCTTGGGTGCCAGCTCCTTGGCCATGCCGCGGGTCAGGCCCATCAGCGCGGCCTTGGAGGCGCAGTAATGCACGGGACCGTCACCACTCACGGCCGATGTGCTGGAGATATTGACGATGGCACCGCCCTTGGCTTCCTGCATCTGCTTGACGGCCGCACGGGCGCAGTAGAAGGCACCGTTCAGGTTCACGCCGATCACGCGCTCCCAGGTGGCATCGGGGATGTCGGCAAACTGGTCCACCGAGCCCACGCCGGCGTTGTTCACCAGCACGTCCACGGCACCCAAATCCCGCTTGATCTCCGCAAACAGCTGGTCGATGGCCGCACTGTCGGCCACATTGACCGAGCGCGCGAGATGCTTGCCGTTCTTGCCTGCCAGAGTCTGCTTGGCAGCTTCCTCGTTCAGGTCCACCGCCACCACGGTTGCGCCTTCATCGGCGAAACGCTGGGCGATCGCGCGCCCCATGCCTTGACCGGCCCCCGTGACCACGGCCACTTTTCCTGCTAAACGCATCAATGTCTCCTTGTTGGTTTGAAATCCAGCGTGGAGACAGCGTAAGAAAAAACAACTGCCCGCCCATCGTCCAACAAGACTAAGCAAATTGGCCCGGTCTCAAGGCTGATGACATGCGGTGCGGAAAATAAAAAAGCCAGAACTCCGAAGAGTTCTGGCTTGTCTGGAGGCGCGAACCAGAGTCGAACTGGTCTAACCGGATTTGCAATCCGGGGCATAACCGCTTTGCTATCGCGCCGTCATCACAAAAACTGGAGCGGGAAAACGGGTTCGAACCGTCGACCTATACCTTGGCAAGGTATCGCTCTACCAACTGAGCTATTCCCGCATCTCAAAAAGCTTTCGCTTCCTGATGCGAATCTGCATTGCTACAGATTCTGAAAACCTGGAGCGGGAAAACGGGTTCGAACCGTCGACCTATACCTTGGCAAGGTATCGCTCTACCAACTGAGCTATTCCCGCATATCTACCGAAGCCCAACATTGTACAACGTTGTTTGCTGCGATGGATTGAATTGTAGCGCAGTTCTGAAGCTCTTCAGAAAAAACGCCACATTTTTCATAAAACTGCCTATCAGTGCTTCACCGCAGGCTCGCCGGGCTTGGCTTCGGCAGCGGCCACGGCCGCCGCAACTTCCTCATCCGTCAGAGGCTGGGGTTCGCACTCCAGGGCCACCTTGAGTACCTGGTCGATCCACTTGACGGGCACGATCTCCAGGCCGCTCTTGACGTTATCGGGAATCTCCTGCAAATCCTTGACGTTCTCCTCAGGGATCAGCACGGTCTTGATGCCGCCGCGCAGCGCGGCCAGCAGCTTTTCCTTGAGGCCGCCGATGGCCGTGACCTCGCCGCGCAAGGTGATCTCGCCCGTCATGGCCACATCGGCGCGCACGGGGATGCCCGTCAGAGCCGAGACAAAGGCCGTCGTCATGGCGGCACCAGCGCTCGGACCGTCCTTGGGCGTCGCACCGTCGGGCACGTGCACATGGATGTCCTTCTTCTCGAAAGCCTCGTCCTTGATGCCCAGCATGCGAGCACGGCTGCGCACCACGGTACGCGCGGCTTCGACAGACTCCTTCATCACATCGCCCAGCGAACCGGTACGGGTGATCACGCCCTTGCCGGGCATGATGGCGGCCTCGATGGTCAGCAGATCGCCGCCGACCTCGGTCCATGCGAGTCCCACGACCTGGCCGACCTGGTTGTTGTGCTCGGCACGGCCGTAGGTGTACTTGCGCACGCCCAGGTAATCCGGAAGGTTGTCGGCCGTAACGACGACAGTGGGCTCCAGCTTCTTGAGCTGCAGGCCCTTGACGACCTTGCGGCAGATCTTGGAGAGTTCGCGCTCCAGCGAGCGCACACCGGCTTCGCGGGTGTAGTAGCGCACGATGTCGCGGATCGCCGACTCGCGGACCTCCAGTTCACCCTCCTTCACACCATTGTTGGTGAGCTGCTTGGGCAGCAGATAGCGCATGGCGATATTGGTTTTCTCGTCCTCGGTATAGCCCGACAGGCGGATCACCTCCATACGGTCCAGCAGGGCCGAAGGAATGTTCATGGAGTTGGAGGTCGCCACAAACATCACGTCGGACAGGTCGAAATCGACCTCCACATAGTGGTCGCC
>JAFAIY010000548.1 GCA_019236485.1 Comamonas sp.
CAGGACGAAGCGCAGCTGCGCCGCACCCACACTCAGCGCGCCGCCATGCGGGCGCAGGAGCAGGCCGGCGCGCAAGGTGGTGACGGCGATGAGCAGCGACTGGATGCCCAGCATCGCCTTGGACCACCAGGGCCCGTCGGGCAGAAACAGCATCGCCAGCCAGACGACGGCCAGCAGCCACCAAGTGTGCGGCAGCCGGACGCGCATGAACCCGGCGACGCCGGCCAGGAACAGCCAGTGGGCGGCAATCAGCAAGCCGTTGGCGAACCAGATGCCGAACAGCACATAGCCACTGGAACGCAGCAGGGCCAGCACGCTGCCCACGGCGATGATCGCAAACCCCGCGCTCCAGAGCAGCAGCGAGCGTTCGCGCACGCTGCTCCATTCCGCAGCCAGGTACAGTGCCGAGGCGGCGGCCATGGCCGCAGAGAGGACGAGCAGGGTGAAGGGATCGAGAACCATGGACGATGGATGTATCGGCGCGGGAGCCGATCAGCTGCCCGGCAGCGACGGTCGGGGCCGCGCGCGAGGCGAATTGTCGCAGGATGCGGATTTTCAGGCATCTCCTGTGGGCCGGGCCGTCGGGCGGAAGTAACGGACCGAGCCGGGCATAAGTAGAGGACGTCCGACGCCGCTCCCGTGGCGATCAGCAGGCCGCCCTCGTTGACCAGCCGCATGACCTCGCCGCTACGGCTGCGCCTTCATGCACAAGAAGCCGCACCTGTGACCAACTCGTCGGCGGCAGACGTACTCCAATCAATTGCCGCCGCTCGCTGCGAGCGTTGGCGGCTGATGTAGGGCGGCGAGTTTGATGAGCGGAGAGACCGCTTTCGCGGCAGAGCGGGCAAGCGCAACACAAACTCGGACTTTCGCTTCGGACCGTGTGCAGTCACTGCTGTTGACCAGAAGCGAACGCCCGCGACCTCTTGCACGCGTTTTGTCTCAACGGCACGCGATGCTGAACCGCTAGCCGACGCTCGTCTTTCATTGACCAAGCAGTGCGGTGGAACGCCAGGCTACATTTGCGGTTGACCACCATATGCGTGGCGGTTCACTATCTATTACGAGATAACCATGTCGCGATACGTTGCCTTTCTTCGCGGTGTCAGCCCGATGAACGCCCGGATGCCCGAACTCAAGCACTGCTTCGAGGCTGCGGGCTTCTCCGAAGTAAAAACTTTGCTTTCCAGCGGGAACATTGTGTTCAACGCGCAATCGACGTCACTGTCCAGCCTGGAGCGACGCGCCGAGCAGGCGATGCGATCCGAACTGGGTCGCAGCTTCGACACCTTTGTGCGCCCGGTCTGCTATCTCCAGGATCTCATCGACTCGGCCCCCTTCGCCGAGTTCGGCCTTGCTCCTTCGGCCAAGCGAATAGTCACCTTTCTCCGCAGCCCGATGTCGCCAGACGTGAAGCTGCCCATAGAGCGCGACGGAGCAAGCATTCTCAAGGCCTATGCCACGGAGGTCCTCAGCGCCTACGTGCCTGATCCGAAGCAAGGCCCCGTGTTCATGCGCCTGCTCGAGCGCTCATTCGGGAAGGACATCACCACTCGCACGCTCGATACGGTCATCAAGTGCGCCAAGGCATAGGTTTCCTGGGCAGGACGCTCGAGCACTCGCACCGACCGACTGAGACGGGGCGGTTGCTGCCGCTGCTCAGATCAGGCATGCGGGCCAACTTGGAGCGGAATGCCAGTCTGGGATGAGCAGCACCCGCACCAGGTTGTAGGCATGGCAGCCTGGAGGTTTCCTGCACTCCCCCTGCCCGATTTGCCCGCATGAGCTGTTTCAAGCCAATACACTGCCCCTCAATCTGCTTCGGGCGATCAAGGCCATACCTCAAGCAGATTCCGGATATCAATTCCAAGCGCCATCCAATAAAACTACTGAGGAGACACCCCATGTACCGTCGACAAATGCTTGCTTCCATTGCCGCCGTAGCTGCGCTCGCCACCATGGCGACAGCTCGCGCGGAAGCGCCCTTCCCGCAAAGACCTATTACCTTTGTCGTTCCGTATCTGGCTGGAGGCACGACCGACCTCGTGGCACGTGTGGTGGGCGAGCACATGGCGCGCACACTGGGTCAGCCTGTGGTGATCGAGAACAAGCCTGGTGCCGGTGGCAATATCGGTATGGACGTCGTGGCCAAGGCCAAGCCCGACGGCTACACGATAGGCTTCGGGGCCATCTCCACCAATGCGCTGAACCCGCACACCTACAAATCGATGGCGTTCGATCCTCGCAAGGATTTCACAGCGGTTTCCATGCTGGGTTACTCCACCATCGTGCTGGAGGTCGGCAAGAACTTCCCGGCCAACAATGTGCAGGAGTTCATCGCCCATATCAAAGCGCACCCGGGCTTTCAGTACGGCACAGCTGGTGCGGGAACCAGCATGCACCTGGCCGGCGTGATGTTTGCGCAAATGACAGGTGTGGACACCATCCATGTTCCCTACAAAGGCAGCGTACCGGGCATTACCGACATGCTTGGTGGCCATCTGCCCGCCATGTTCGATAACCTGCCAGCTTCCCTGCCGCACATCCAGGCAGGCAAGCTCAAGGCCCTGGCAGTAGCCGGCAGTGAACGCAGTCCATCGTTGCCCAATGTTCCGACCATCGCGGAAAGCGGGCTCAAAGGCTACGCGGTCGATCCATGGTTCGGCGTATATGGCCCGGCCAAGCTGGACCCTGCGATCACAAGCAAGCTCAATGCAGCCATCAACCAGGCCTTGCGTGATCCGGCCGTCAAGGACAAGCTGGTGCAGGCCGGCTTTACCCCCAAGGGGTCCACAGCCCAAGACTTTGAAGCGCTGACACAGGCCGAATACAAGCGACTGGGCGACGTGGCACGCAAGGCCCAGATGCAATTCGACTGACGGCAGCCTCAGGCGATCGA
>JAFAIY010000603.1 GCA_019236485.1 Comamonas sp.
CCCTGGGCGCCATGGCCTGCCTGATCGGCATCTTCAGCTTTCTCGCTCCCTGGCTGCTGGGCAGCGGCACCGTGGGCAACAATGTGTTCATCATCGTGGGCTTCATCCTGCTGGGCCTGTCCTACGGCCAGTCCTCGGGCACGGTGACCTCGAACTTCCCCTCGCGCTACCGCTACACCGGTGCGGCCCTGTCCACCGACATGGCCTGGCTGATAGGCGCAGCCTTTGCGCCGCTGGTGGCCCTGGGCGTGTCCGCAAGGTTCGGCCTGGTGGCGCTGGGTCTGTATCTGCTGTCCGGCGCGCTGTGCACGCTGGCGGCCCTGGGCATCAACCGCGCGATCGAGGCGCGTGACCAGTAAGCGTTGCCGCCCAACAAGAACGCCCGGCTGGTTCCGGGCGTTTTTTATTGCTGGCGTGCATGAAAAAAGCCGCCCGGGCGGGCGGCTTTCTTTGCGGGCCGGAAATCAGTCCAGGGCCAGGCCGGCCTTCTTGATCACTTCGCCGAAGCGCTTGCTCTCGGAGGCCATGAAGGCCTTGAATTCGGCGGGCGTGGGGTTGAAGGATTCATAGCCGAAGGCCGCGAACTTTTCCTTCACGTCCTGGCCCGTCAAGGCCTGGCGCACATCGTTGCGGATCTTCTCGACCACGGCGGCCGGCGTGCCGGGGCGCACGGCCAGAGCATTCCAGCCTATGGCCGTGAAGTCCTTGGGGCCGCCAGATTCGGACACCGTGGGCACGTTCTCGAAACCCGCCAGGCGCTGGGGCGCGGCCACGGCCAGGAAGCGCAGCTTGCCGCCGCGCACCAGAGGGCCGGCCGTGCCCAGGGAGCCCAGCGCAAAGGTCAGCTCGCCATTGGCCACGCCCTGGTACAGCTGGCTGGTTTCCTTGTAGATCACATGCTCCATCTTGGTGCCGGTCTGGTTTTCCAGCAGGGCCGAGCCCAGGTGCACGGGGTTGCCCACGGACCAGGAGCCGTAGTTGAGTTTGCCGGGATGCGCCTTGGCATCGGCAATCAGGTCGCCCATGGTCTTGTAGGGGCTGTTGGTGGGCACGCAGACGAAGAAGTAGTTGCGGAACAAGGGCATCAGAATGTCGAAGTCCTTGTTCAGGTCATAGGGCAGCTTCTTGAACAGGTGGGGGTAGGCGGCGATGTGGACATTGTCCAGCTGGATCATGTCCGTGCCGTCGGTAGCGCCGCGCTTGAAAGCTTCGATGGCGATGAAGCCGTTGCCGCCGGGGCGGTTTTCCACCACCACGGGCTGGCCCCAGGTGCGGCCCAGCTTGTCGGCCACCAGGCGCGAGACGCCGTCGGGTCCGCCGCCCACGGGGAAGGGGTTGATGATGCGCGAGGACTTGGTGGGCCATTTGCTGGCATCGGCCTGGGCCATTGCCGGGGCCGCGATGGATGCTGCAATGGCGCCGAGCGCGAACGCAGCCTGGCGACGGCTCAGATTGAGCTTATGGGTCATGCTTGTCTCCCTGATCCTGAAGAGGATGGTCTGTCGATAATGAGTTTGCGTGTTGGCTCGGGGCTCTCACGCGTTATGTTTTCTATAGCTGAAAGCCGTTGGGCAGCGTTTCAGATCGACAGATTGTGGCATTTGGATACAAAACACCTAGTTCTACCTCTGGCTAGCAGCTATAGCAAAATAGCATAGCTTGTTTAGGGAATGCCACGATGAATCTTCAGCAGATAGAAACCTTTGTCCAGGTCGCCGAGTCCGGCAGCTTCAGCAAGGCCGCGGTGCTGCTGGACACGGCGCAGCCCGCGCTCAGCCGCCAGGTGCGCGCGCTGGAGACCGAGCTGCGCGAGACCCTGCTCATACGCACGGGCCGCGGCGTGACGCTGACGGACGCGGGCCGCCGCCTGCTCGAGCATGGCCATGCCATCATGCAGCGCGTGGCCCTGGCCAAGGAGGATCTGAGCAGCCAGCGCGACGAGCCCGTGGGGCGCATCACCGTGGGCCTGCCGCCCAGCCTGGCGCGGCGTCTGACTCTGCCCCTGATCGATGGCTTCAGCCGCGAGATGCCCAAGGCGCGGCTGGCCGTGGTCGAGGGCTTTTCCATGAATATCTCGGAATGGCTGACCTCGGGGCGCATGGACCTGGGCCTGGTCTACACGCCCGAGCCGCATCCGCATATCGAGGTCACGCCAGTGCTCGAGGAGAGGCTGTGCCTGATCGGGCCGGCCAGCGCCCTGGCGGGCCGCACCAGCATTCCGTTCGAGCATCTCGACGAGTTTCCGCTGATCATGCCCCAGCGCGGCCAGATCTTCCGCAAGCTCATGGAGGCCCAGGCCACGCTGTCCCAGGTCAAGCTCAACGTGGTGTGGGAGGTCTCCAGCGTGCCCGCGATCCTGGATCTGGTGCGCGGCGGCTACGGCTATGCGGCGCTCACCGACAGCGCCATGCACAGCCATGCGGCCGATGCCTCGCTGGCCGAGGTTCCCATCAAATCGCCGCATATCGTGAGCACGCTGTGCCTGGTGCAGTCGGCCAAGAAGAAATCCACGCCGCTGATACGGCGCACGGCGGAGCTGCTGCGGCGTCTGAGCCTGCAGGTCTGCGCCGTGGAAAGCGGCCATCTCTAAGCCGCCAGCGGCAGTCCATTCCCGTTGGGGGTGCTATTGAAAAAGAGGCTGCTGGCGCTTGTTGGCCATGGATTTCAAGGGCGATAAGCCTTGAAATCGCGACAAGATTGGCGCTGGATGCTTCTGTATTGATAGTAGTCAGATCAGTGGGCGCAGGGTTCTGGCCGCTTCCTGCAGCAGCGGCAGGATTTCGCGCTGCATGACCTGCGGGCTCATGCGCCGCGACGAGGCCACCATATTCAGCGCGGCCACGGTGCGGCCCTGCATATTGCGCAGCGGCACGGCCACGGCCTGG
>JAFAIY010000625.1 GCA_019236485.1 Comamonas sp.
ATCTTGCAGCCGCAGCCGCCGCCATGGGACAGGGAGGTGAGACGCGGAGCTTGTGAGATATCTGTGGTCATGGATGGAGTCTGGCAGAGTGGGCAGGCGGAGCGAAGCGGCCTGAAGCGTGAGCCGTATTATCGGCAGCCTGCGCCATCCCTGCGCGCTCATGGGCTGCAAGCCACATCCGGCGGCCCGTGCATCGAGGACAAAGGTTCACATAGCCGCCTACAAAGATGTGAAAGAATGTTAGCAAGATGCGGGCGCCGGCGCGCGGCGCTCGCTTTTTGATGGAGCCGTTGTTGTCATATTGCAAGCCAGGTCAGAGTCGTGGAGTGCCTTCCCTGGCTTGCGCAGGCCGATGGGCATGGCTGCTCGCGCTCTGCCTGGCCTGGACCTCCCCGGCAGTCCGCGCGGAAGCCGAGGCCGAAGACCATGTGCAGGCCGTGACGCGCACCGTGCTCGGCATCCTCGGCTATACGCGCTGGCCCGCCGACAGCGCGGTGCTGCACCTGTGCGTGACCGGAGCCACGGCCTATGCGGCGGGGCTGATGCAAAGCTCGGGCCAGACCGTGGGCGGTCAGCGCCTGGACGTCAGGCGCGTGGAGATTGAACAGCTGAAAGCGACGGACTGCGAGGGAATTTATTTGGGCGACGTGGAAGAGCAGCAGTGGCGCAACCTGATGCGGCGCGAGGCCGGGCGCCCGCTGCTGACCATCAGCGAGCGCAGCGCGCTGTGCCGCATCGGCGCCATGTTCTGCCTGCGGCGCCAGGGCGAGGGCCCGGGTTTCGAGGTCAATCTTGATTCGGTCGCCCGCAGCGGCCTGCGCATCAGTCCCAAGGTGCTGCAGCTGGCGCGATCCAGGGCCGTGCCATGAGTTTTGTCCCGCACCGCAATGCTTCCTTGCATGACGTGATCCGGCGCGCCCATCTGCGCATGGCCGCCTGGGCCATCTCGCTGGCCGGCGTGCTGCTGCTGCTGGTCGGCGTCGTGGTGCTGCGCCTGTATCTGCTCAACAACCTGCAGCTCATGGCCCGTTCCCTGGCCTATACGGTGGAGGCCGCACTGGTCTTCGAGGACCGCGACGAGGCCGGCAAGATGCTGGAGCAGCTGCTGCGCGGCGAGGATGTGGCGCGGGCCCAGGTGTTCGATGCACGCAATCAGGTGTTTGTGCAATGGTCTTCGAGAAAGTCGGCGCGAGGCGGCGTCGGCGAGCTGCTCGCGGCCGGCATAGGACTGAGGCCCGAGGAGGCCGAGGTCAGCCAGGACGGCAAGCCCGTGGGGCGCGTGGTGCTCTACAGCGATGGCGCCGGGGTGGTGCGCTTTCTGTGCGCAGGCCTCGCGGTTCTGGTCTTCTGCGTGGGCATCAGCGGCTATCTGGGCTTGCGGCAATCGCGGCGCATGCTCAGGGATATCGCGGAGCCGCTGGAACAACTGGCCAGGGTGGCACGGGCGGTGCGGCGCGACCGCTCCATGGAGCAGCGCGTGCCCGCGGCCCGCATCGCCGAGCTGCGTGAGCTGGGTGACGACTTCAACGCCTTGCTGTCCGAGCTGCAGATGCGCCATGAAAAGCTGCGGCAGCAGAATTCGGTGCTGGAGCTCAAGGCCTCGCGCGACGGCCTGACGGGTCTCGCGAACCGCTCCCATTTCGAGAAGCGCCTGCGCCAGGCCCTGGGCGATGCGGCCGAGAACGGGCGCAAGCTGGCCGTGCTATTCCTCGACAACGACCGCTTCAAGCAGGTCAACGACGTCCATGGCCATGCGGCCGGCGATGCTCTGCTCAGGGCCGTGGGGGAGCGCCTGCATGCCATGGTGCGGGAGGCGGATCTGGTGGCCCGCCTGGGCGGGGATGAATTCGCCATCCTGCTGTATCCGGTGGGTGGCGTGGCCGATGCGCAGTTCGTGGCCGACAAGATCCAGGACGCGATGCGCGAGCCCCTGATCATGGGCAACGGCGTGCAGCTGCAGCCTTCGGTCAGCGTCGGCCTGGCCGTCTACCCGCAGCATGGCCAGGATCTCGAAGCCTTGATGAACCACGCGGACCAGGCCATGTACCAGGCCAAGCTCGCGCGGCATAGCGCACATAGCCGGGACAAGGAATGAATATGCAAGGACGCACGCAGATTTTGGGGGGCTGGGGCCGCTGGTGCCTGGCCATGGCGCTGGCCTTGCTGCTGGGCGCCTGCCAGACCCCGCCGCCCAAGGGGCTGACGGCCCAGCAGCAGCAGGCGTTGCGCGCGCAGGGCTTCGAGCCTGCGGAGCAGGGCTGGGAACTCCAGATGTCGGGCAAGCTGCTGTTCGAATTCGACTCCTACGAGCTCGGCGAGATCGCGCGCACCCGGGTCACGGAGCTCGCTCATGTGCTGATGAAGGAAGGCATAGACCGGCTGCGCGTCGAAGGCCATACCGATGACCGTGGCAGCGATGCCTATAACCTGAAGCTGTCGGAGCGCCGGGCACAGGCCGTGGCCGAGGTGCTGGTGGAGGCCGGCATGCCGCGGCAGAACATCGAGGTCAGGGGGCTGGGCCGCTCCATGCCCGTGGTTTCGGGCGGCGCCGCGGAAAACCGCCGCGTGGCCATCGTCGTGCCCTTGATGTGATGGCGGAAAGCAGCAGGAGTCGAACCTACCCGGGAGCGGCTGACGCCCCCCACCGGGTTTGAAGCCCGGCCGCGCCACCGGGCACGATTGCCTTCCTTGGGCAAGAGCCAAAGCCTTGGCTTCACTCTTGTAGAAGATAGAGGATTGTAGCCAGCATTCGCGGGCTCACGAGGCTGGCGCCGCTATGGCCCGACGGACCGGTCTTCTATCAATGCCATAGCAGCTGGCGCAGTCGCTGTACGGGCTACAGGCCTGCAGAGCTCGTGCTGCCAGTGGCCTGCCATTGCACGTCGGGACGCAGCATATGCGCATCGCGCACGCGGCGGGTATAGCCTATGCGGTCGAAGAATTCCAGAATCTGGATCGCGCGCTTGCGTCCCAGATCGGTGGCGTCGCGAAAAGCGCGGGCTTCGACCTCGTGCCTGGGGGCATCGGCCGCCAGGCCGGCAATCAGCGCGGCCAGCTCGTCCATGCGCGAGGATGCGTAGAACAGGTCTTTGACGACCTGGAACAGCAGGCCCTGGCGCGAGAGTTTTTTGAGCAGCTGGCGCACCACCTCCTCGCCCGCGCCATGGTCGCGCGCCAGATCGCGCACCCAGGGCGGGTCGTAGCGACCGGCGTCTATGGCCGGCAGCAGTTTCTGGGCCAGCGCCTGCTCTGAGGCCGACAGCTGAACGCGATGCTCGGGCAGGTGCAGCCAGGCCCCCGTGCTGGCCAGCAGCTTCTGCGCCAGCAGTGCCTCGATCAGGCCCTGATAGAGCGCATCGTGTGCGGCCTGCTGCAGGCCGGGCAAAGCCATGCGGCGCAGGCGCGCGGCATTGACGCCGGGCTCGTCGGGCGTTTTCTCGTGAAAGCGCGCCAGGGTCTGCAGCAGCTGTTGCTGCAGGCCTTGCCAGCG
>JAFAIY010000628.1 GCA_019236485.1 Comamonas sp.
CCCGCCGGCGAGAACGGCGAGGCCTGGACCGAACAGAGCTTCCAGGCGCTGATGGCGCGCCTGGGCCAGTGAAGCACGAGCAAGACAGGAGCTCACCATGAACGTACAAACCATCACCATCGATCCGGTGGACCGTCTGCTCAATCAGGGCCTGAAGAATCTCTGGTACGCGGTCTGCCCTTCGGACTTCGTCAAGACCCAGCCCGTCTCGCTGCGCCGCTTCGGCCGCAAGATCGCTCTGTGGCGCGACGCCGCGGGCCAGGTCCATGCGCTGGAAGACCACTGCCCGCACCGCGGCGCGCCGCTGTCCCAGGGCGTGATCCTCGGCGACCGCCTGGCCTGCCCCTACCACGGTGTGGAAGTGCGCTGCGACGGCACCGTGACCAAGGTGCCCGGCAGCCCCGGCTGCAAGCTCGAAGGCTCGCGCGCCGCGCTGGCCTTCCATGTGCACGAGGCCCATGGCGCGATCTTCCTCTACAACAGCGACAAGCATGTGGACGAGGCGCCGGCATTCACGCTGCCCGAGGAGCTGACCTCGCCCGCGTACTCGAACTTCCTCTGCTATGCCGAGTGGCGCAGCGATTACCGCTACGCGCTGGACAACGTCATGGACCCCATGCACGGCACTTTTCTGCACAAGCAGTCGCACTCCATGGCCGAAGGCGACAGCAAGGCCACTTTCCAGGTACGCGATACCGATGACGGCTTTGTGTTCGAGAAGGTCGGCCAGCGCGGCGTGAACTTCGACTGGACCGAGTTCGGCGACACGGGCGTGCACTGGATGCGCCTGGAGATTCCCTATCCCAAGACCGGCGGCCCTGGCGGCAACTTCGCCATCGTGGCTTGCGTCACGCCCATCAGCGCCGAGCTGTGCTCCGTGTTCTTCTGGCGCTGCCGCAAGGTGGATGGCTGGATGCGCGACACCTGGCGCTTCCTCTACCGCAACCGTCTCGAGGCGCGCCACTGGGCCGTGCTGGAGCAGGACCGCATCATGATGGAACAGATGGAACTCGACGCCAACGCGCGCGAGAACCTCTACCAGCACGACATCGGCCTGGTGCGCCTGCGCCGCCACCTGCGCCGCCTGGCCCAGGAACAGATAGCCGAAGGCATCGCATCATGAGCAACACCTTGCAGGCCTTTGTGCACACGCTGCGCTTCGAGGCCCAGGACACCATCAGCGTGGAGCTGCGCCCCGTGGGCGGCGGCGAGTTCCCGGCTTTCACGGCGGGCTCGCACATCGATCTGCACCTGCCCAACGGGCTGGTGCGCAGCTACTCCCTGTCCAACGACAGCCGCGAGCGCCACCGCTATGTGGTCGGCGTGCTGCGCGACCGCGCCAGCCGCGGCGGCTCGCGCTGCGTGCACGAGTCGCTGCGCGTGGGCATGGCCATCACCATCTCCGAGCCGCGCAACCATTTCGCGCTCGACGAGACGGCCACGCACTCGGTGCTGGTGGCCGGCGGCATAGGCATCACGCCCATGCTGTGCATGGCGCGCCGGCTCAAGGCCATAGGGCATTCGTTCGAGATGCTGTACTTTGCGCGCGAGCGCAAGAGCGCGGCCTTTCTCGACGAGCTACAGGCCCTGGGCATGCCGCTGCAGCTGCACTTCGATGCCGAAGTGGGCGGGCCGCCCGATCTGCGTGCGCTGCTCGCGCAACGTGCGCCCGATGCGGGGCTGCACCACTATTCCTGCGGCCCGACGCCCATGCTCGACGCCTTCGAGAAGTTCTGCGCCGAGCTCGGCCATGCCAACGCCCATATCGAGCGCTTCACCCCCGTGGAGGTCAAGGCCTCGTCCGATGCGCGCAGCAACTACACGGTGGAGCTCAAGCGCAGCGGCCGCTTCATAGAGATCACGCCAGACAAGTCGCTGCTGGACACGCTGCTGGACGCCGGCGTCGACATCGACCACAGCTGTTGCGAAGGCGTCTGCGGCTCCTGCGAGACCCGCGTGCTGGAAGGCGTGCCCGACCACCGCGACTCGGTGCTCAGCCCCAAGGAGCGCGCCAGCAACAAGGTGATGATGGTCTGCGTCTCGGGCTGCAAGAGCGAACGCCTGGTTCTGGACGTCTGATCAGACGGACCTGCAAAACACAACCCCAAGAGGAGACAAAACCATGAAATCCATCCATACGCCGGCCCTCGGCGTGGCGCTAGCCTGCCTGGCGGCTTTGCCCGGCGCGGCCTTCGCGCAATCCAAGGTCGAGCTGTTCGGCGTCGTCGACGTCGGCGTGGCCCATCTGGGCGGCTCGGGCGCTTCCAAGACCGGCCTGTCCACGGGCGGCGCCAACATCAGCCGCCTGGGCTTTCGCGGCACCGAGGATCTGGGCGGCGGTCTGAAGGCAGGCTTCTGGCTCGAGGCCGGCCTGGACGTGGACAGCGGCGCGGGCAAGGCCGCGGGCGGCAGCCTGAGCTTCAACCGTCGCTCTACCGTGAGCCTGATGGACAGCTGGGGCGAGGTGCGCCTGGGCCGCGACGACTCGGCGACCTTTCTGAACACGCTGATCTTCGATCCCTTCCTGACCAACGGCGTGGGCGGCACGGGTGCTTTCACCATGCTGGGTGTTCCGGGCGTGCCCTCGACGGGCGGTGCACCCATCCAGATCAGCAATGCGCTGAGCTACTTCCTGCCCCAGAACCTGGGCGGCTTCTACGGCCAGGCACAGGTAGCCTTCGGCGAGCAGCCCAGCAACGCGCCCAACAAGCGCGAGGGCGACTACCGCGGCCTGCGCCTGGGCTACCGCCAGGGCGCGTTCAACGGCGCGCTGGCCACGGGCCGGCTCTACGGCAATGCCAGCGACACCAATCTGACCGCCAACAACCTGGGCCTGTCCTATGACTTCGGCGTGGCCAAGCCCATGCTGCTGTGGGCCACGGAAAAGCGCGGTCCGACCAAGATCACGGCCGTGCAGCTGGGCGTGACCGCGCCCCTGGGCATGGGCGAGTTCCGCGCCTCCTACGGCCACTACAACCTGTCCCACAGCAATGCGGACTGGGACAAGATCAGCGTGGGCTATGGCTACAACTTTTCCAAGCGCACCCAGGTCTACGGCACTTATGCCTTCCTGAAGAACAAGGGCTCGGCGGCCAAGTCCATAGGCGTGCAGGGGCTGAGCGCTCCTGGCACCACGCCGGGCGGCAACTCCGACGGCCTGGAATTCGGCATCCGCCACTTCTTCTGATCCTGCTCCGCGGGCCGGCCTAGGCCGGCCCAGGTGCTTTCCATTTTTCAACGCTAGCCGGACTCACATCATGAAAGACTCACGCTCGTTGCGCTGGTGGGGCGTGGTCACGCTGTTCGTGATCGTTGCCATCTCCTACGTGGACCGTATCAATATCTCGGTCCTGATCACCGACCGCGACTTCCTGTCGCATATCGGCCTCACGCCCGATGACCGCACGCGCCAGGGCCTGCTGGCCACGGCCTTCATGGTGGGTTACGGGGTTTCCTCCTTTGTGTTCACGCCGTTCTGCGCGGCGCTGTTCGGCGTGCGCCGCAGCCTGTTCGGCGGGCTGCTGCTGTGGGGCGCGGTCACTTTTCTGTCGCCGACCATGAGCAGCTACGGCCTGCTGCTGGCCTCGCGCATTCTGTTGGGCGTGTCCGAGGGGCCGCTGTTCTCTCTGGCCGGCAGCTATATCAAGGCGCATTTCGAGAGCCGCGAGAACGGCAAGCCCAATTCCCTGGTCAATATGGGCACGGGCCTGGGTCTGGCCGTGGGTTATCCCTTTGTCGGCTATCTGGTCGTGGGCCACAACTGGGACACCTCCTTCCATGTGCTGGGCCTGATCAATGTGCTGCTTGGCGTGCCGCTGGTCTGGGCTTTCGTGCGCATGCCCAAGGTGGAGACCGGCATGCCCAAGCCTCAGTCGCTGGGCGAGGCCATGGGCCAGGTCGGCAAGATCGTGCGCGGCGCCATGCACACCCGCTATCTGTGGCTGATCACCATACTCACGGCGGCTTTTCTGTCCTATCTCTGGGGCAGCAGCAACTGGCTGCCCGCCTACCTCAAGGAATCGCGCGGCTTCTCCATGCGCGAGATGGGCTGGCTGGCTTCGCTGCCGCAGTACGCAAGCGTGGTGGCGGTGTTCGTGGGCGGCATGCTCATCGACCGCATAGCGCGCCGCCAGGTGCCGCTGATCTTTGTCTTCGGCAGCATCGGCGTGGCCGTTGCCGTGTGGCTGGCCATCCATATGGAGGACCGCTATGCGGCGGCCTACTGCCTGATCGCGGCCAACTTCTGCTGGGGACTGATGAGCCCGGCCATACCCAGCACCGTCCAGCACTGCGCGCGGCCCGAGCATGTGGCCAGCGCCTATGGCGTGGTCAACGGCGCGGGCAGTCTGGTGGCGGGCTTCATGCCGGCCATCATGGGTGCGGTGATAGGCGCGCTGTCGCGCCACGGCGGTGTGAGCGCGGGTTTCTTCGCGGGCTTTGCGGCGCTGATAGGCACGCAGCTGGTGGTGATGCTCTGCGGCATCGTGCTCTGGGTGCGCGAGCGCAACCCGGCGCCGCAGTGATGCGCGTGATGCAGATGCAAAAAAGGAGCGCCTGGCGCTCCTTTTTTATTTCAGCCAGCCGCGCTTGCGGAAGTACAGCATGGGGCCCAGGGCACTGGCAATCATCAGCGCGACCACATAGCCGTAGCCGAACTCCCATTCCAGCTCGGGCATGAACTTGAAGTTCATGCCGTAGACGCTGGCGATCAGCGTGGGCGGCAGCAGGGCCACGCTGGCCACGGAGAAGATCTTGATGATCTTGTTCTGGTTGATGTTGATGAAGCCCACGGTGGCATCCATCAGGAAGTTGATCTTGTCGAACAGAAACGCCGTATGGCTGTCCAGCGACTCGATGTCGCGCAGAATCTGGCGCGATTCCTCGAACTGCTCGGCGTTGAGCATCTTGGAGCGCATCATGAAGCTCAGGGCGCGGCGCGTGTCCATGACATTGCGGCGGATGCGGCCGTTCAAGTCTTCCTGGCGCGCGATGGCGCCCAGCACTTCCTTGGCCACGTCGTCGGTCACATCGCCCGAGAGCACCATCTGGCTGGCTTTTTCGAGGTCGTCGTAAATGCGCTCCAGCGTATCGGCCGAGTACTCGGCGTCGGCGTCGAAAAGCTTGAGCAGCACATCCTTGGCCTCGTCGATCAGGCCCGGGGCGCGGCGCGCGCGCATGCGCAGCAGGCGGAACACGGGCACGTCCTCGTCGTGGATGGAGAACAGCACGCCGCAGCTGCGCAGGTTCCGGTTGTGTTCGTTGAGGATGAAGGCCACGCGCACCGAGCGCGGATCCTCGTCGTCGTCGATCAGGAAGTCGCTGCGGATATGCAGCTCGCCGTTGTCTTCCTCGTAGAAGCGGGCGGATTCCTCGATATCGTCGTCCATCGCGTCTTCGGGGATGGACAGTTCATAGTGCTGCTTGATCCAGCGCTTTTCCTCGAGGGTGGGCGACTCCAGATCGACCCAGATGGGGCGAAAGCGTTCAAGGTCGGCAAGAGACTCGATTTCTTCCTGCACGAGGCGGCCATTGGCCAGCGTAAAGATGTTGAGCATCAGCTCACTTCCGGTTGTTCTTGGGATTTGACTGGGATGGGGGCGCTTTCAACCCCGCAGTCCGAACCGGGAGCTGAAAGCTACCAACTGGGGTAGCTTTCCACGGATATCTTTCAGTAATTCGAAGCCGCTGATTATGCTACGTTGCGTCGCAGCATGCCGTTGGCAACATAGATGGGAGAGTGGGTAAACAGGGCTTGTCGCGGGCCTGTCACGCCGGCTTTGTAAACCGCTGGGCCTGCACCAGATCGGCCCAGGCGCCGGCCTTGGCCTGAGGTGCCCGCAGCAGGTAGTTGGGGTCGTAGCTGACCACGGTGGGCACGCCCGCAATGTGGTGCGGCTCGGCGCGCAAACGGCCCAGGGCATCGTGGCGGCCCAGCACCGCGCGGGCGCAGGCCAAGCCCAGCACCAGCACGCAGTCGGGGCGCAGCTCGCGCAGCAGGGCTTCCAGCGCCGGCTGCAGCGGCTGGGCATGGCCGAGGTCCGCTTCGGGCGGCGCGCGGTGCAGCGCGGCGCTGAAGACGCGCGGCCGCTGCTGCAGGTCCAGGGCGCGCAGCATATTGTCTAGCAGCTTGGCCGCATCGCCCTGTAGCGCGGTCTGCGCGCTGTCGGCCGAGGGCTTGTGCGCGGGGCCGAGCAGGCTAGGGTTGAGTGTGGGCTCGAGCAGAATCAGCCAGCCGCCCTGCGTGGCGGCCTGCACATGTTGCGGCGCATGGGGATAGACCAGCTGCGCGGGAGCGATGCTCCAGCCCAGGCCGGGCTCGCCCGCGGGGCCGGCCGCGGGCTGCTGTACAAACTGGCGAGGCTCGTGCGCCCGGTGGCTGGACAGCAGCGGTGCCGGCATTCTGTCTGGCGCCGCGGGCCGGGCCGCGTCCATGGCCGGCGGCTGTATGGGTGCCGGCACGGGCTGGGCCGCCACGACCGGGGCAGCAGGCGGCGCGGGAATAGGGGCCGGCGCCGGAGCTCGCATGATCGGTGCGGGCTCGGTAGGGAGCGGGGCCGCCACTTCGGCGTGGGCGATCGCGGCGGGCAGGGCCTCGGCCGGCTCGGGCAGCCAGACGGTGATGCCCATGGCTTCCAGCATGGCCCGCTGGCGGGCGTCCAGGTTCAGGCTCATAGTTTCCGACTCATGAGCACGGCGTTCTCGCGCGGGCCCTCGGGGTTGGGGTA
>JAFAIY010000646.1 GCA_019236485.1 Comamonas sp.
TCCCACATGCGGCGCTCCATCTCCACAATATGCGGCGCAACCGCCTGCACCTCCTCGGGCGCCTTGAAAGCCTCGCCCGAAGCCAGTGCATGCAGACGAGCCGCCTTGGCCTTGAGAGCCAGCAGCTCGGCCTTGTTCTCGCCCAGCGAAGAGCTGTAGCGCGTGGGGTCGATGCGCAACAGCACCTGGCCCTGCTCCACATGCTCGCCCGGGTGCACCAGGATTTCCTTGACGATGCCGCCATCAAGGCTTTGCACCACCTGCACCTGGCGCGATGGCACGACCTTGCCCTGGCCGCGCACCACTTCGTCGATATGCCCGAGGCTCGCCCAGATCAGCAGTACCAGCACCGTGGCCAGCGACGCCCAGATCAGCAGACGCGAGCCTCGCGCCTGCTGCTGGCCTGCCGCCCACTGGGCATCGGCCTTCAGATCGCCGGGTTGATGCACTGCCACGGGCTGGCTGCCATCCAGCAGCCAGCGCTCGAGCTTTTGCCAGCGCCCGCCAAGCCAGCTCTTGAGGCCCGAGTCTGGTTTCACTGCCTGCACAGGTTTGGACTCGCTCATGCTCGCCCTCCTACTCCGCCGATACGGCCTTGCTTGAGGGCTTCGATAACCTGATCCTTGGCACCATCGGCCACGATTTTCCCGCCATCAATCACGATGAGACGATCCACCAGCGACAACAAGGCCGTGCGGTGCGTGACCAGCAGCATGGTCTTGCCCTGCGCCGCGTCCTGCAGGCGGCGCTTGAGCTGAGCCTCGCTCTGGTTGTCCAGATTGCTGCTGGGCTCATCCAGCAGCAGCATGGCTGGATCATTGATCAGGGCGCGCGCCACAGCGATCGACTGGCGTTGGCCGCCAGACAGCGACTCGCCACGCTCGCCCACCAGCATGTCATACCCCTTGGGATTGCGTGCTGCGAATTCGTCCACGCCCGCGATACGCGCCGCACGCAGCATGTCGGCCTCGCCCGCATAGGGCGCGCCCACCAGCAGGTTGTGCTTGAGGCTGCCATAGAACAGCATGGGATCCTGCGGCACATGGCCTATGGCCCGACGCAGATCCACGGGATCGATCTGGCGTGCATCCACACCGTCGATCAGCACCGCGCCATCGCTGGGCTGATACAGGCCGAGCACCAGCTTTTCCAGCGTGGTCTTGCCGGAGCCTATGCGGCCGATGATGCCCACGCGCTCGCCGGGACGCACCGTAAAGCTCAGGCCCGACAGGCTGGTCTGTTCGGACCCCGGGTAGCTGAAGCTCACGTTGCGGAATTCGATGGCGCTGCGCAAGTCAGGACGCGAGACAAACTCGCGGTCTGCATCATGCTCGACCGGCATCTTCATGTAGTTGTCGATGGAGTTGAGAGAGGTGCGTGCATTGTGGAACTGCATCATCAACCCCGCCACCTGGCCAAACGGCGCCAGGCAGCGCCCCGCGATCATCGACGCACCAATGATGCCACCCATGGACAGCGCCGACTCCTGCACCTGGTACACGCCAATCACGACCACCGCCACGCTGACCAGTTGCTGCAGGGTCTGCACAAAGTTCACCGTACCGGAGGAAATGAACTTGATCTTGCCCCCCATATAGGCGATGTACTGGGTGGAACTTTCCCACAGGCGCTGCACGCCGCTTTGGGCATTGAGCGTTTTCACGGCCTCCAGATTGGTCAACGACTCCACCAGCAGCGCATTGCGCTGCGAGGAGGCCTGAAAAGTCTGCAGCGTCAGACTCTCCATGCGTGCCTGTGCCCAGAACGACACCAACAGGATCGCGGCAATGGCCACCACGGGCGGAATCAGCATCCAGGGCGAGATCCACGCGATGGCTACCAAAAACAGGAGCACAAAGGGCAGGTCCACCAAGGTCGTGAGGCTTGCAGAAGCGATGAAGTCGCGCACCGATTCAAACGAGCGCAAGTTGGCCGCAAACGAGCCCACGGATGCGGGACGGCTTTCCATGCGCAGGTCCAGCACACGCTCCATGATCTGGGCAGACAGCTGCACATCCACACGCTTGCTTGCCGAGTCCACCACATAGGCGCGTGCCGTGGTCAGGACAAAGTTGAAGACCAGCACCAGCGAGATGCCGATGGCCAGCACCCACAATGTCTCCACCGCGTTGTTGGGCACCACGCGGTCATACACATTCATGCTGAACAGCGGCATGGCCAGCGCGAAGAGATTGATGAGCACGGCGGCCATCAGCGCATCGCGGTACAGACGCCGGTTTTCCAAAACCACGGCCCAGAACCAGTGACTGCTGCGCGGCGCCATGCCTTGCTGCACGGACCGCTGCTCGACCCTGAACTGCGGGCGCACAAAACACATCAGGCCCGTATAGTCCTGCAGCAAGACTTGCTGCTCGACCTCGACCGGGCTTTCAGACTCCGGGTACTGCAGCAGCAGCCGTCCTGACCCCAAGGTCTTGAGCAGCAGGCAGGCACGGTTGCCACGGAGGATCAGAATGACTGGCAGCAGCCCTTCCGGCACCCCGTCCAGGCTGCGTTGCACGACTCTTGCAGTGAACTGTGCGCGAGCCGCGGCACGCGCCAGCAACGAAGGCGTCAGGCGCTGCTCCACCAGCGGCAGACCATTGCTCAGCGCCTGCGCGGTATAGGGCTTGCCATGCAGCCGTGTCAGCTGCACCAGGCAATCCAGCAAGGGATCCGCATGGGTTTCATGGGCTGGCATATGCCAGCCCGAAGCCTGAGAAAAGCTCACGTGAGCCGGTCCTTCGGCGCCCGCAGAGTTGCCTGGCTGGCCCGCAGCCTCACGCGATGCTTCTTGCACCGACTCCCCCCCTCCGGTCGGAGTCAACGAAGGTACATATTCCGGTTTAGACATCTTCGGAAATCAATCTATAAAAGCTCTTCGCCGTCATCGATCAGGTCCAGCGAATTACGCAAACGCTGACGCGCGCGCTTGCGCTGGCTGAGTTTTTCCAATGCCTGCGGAGGCAGATCGGTCAGGCGCAAAGTACCGTTGGCCAGCAGGGCATCAATCAAGTCTTCCAGCACGCGGATGAAGTCCGCGTCCAACGCGGACAACTCCTGCCTGGAAGACTGTTCCGAGGGCTGCGAATCGCTTTTATCCATCTGGTTTATCAACTCCAGGGGTGCACCAGCACCCCGAT
>JAFAIY010000003.1 GCA_019236485.1 Comamonas sp.
TTCGCTCGCCCGTGGTCTATTGCAGCAATGCTCACTGGGTGGCGCGCCTGCACGAGCTAGCGCTGCAAAGCTTCTCACCCGTACGCGGCTATCACCACTATCTGTCCATGGCGCGCAAGACCATGAACAGCCATCTGCGCGCGGACAGCGAAGTCGTGAAGTACAAAAAATATTTCTACGCGCTGCGCCCTCTGCTGGCCGCACGCTGGATACGCGAGGTCGGTGGCGTGCCGCCCATGCGCTTTGCCGAACTGGCGACCGCGCTGCTGCATGACGCCTATCTGCTGAAAGAGCTCAACGCCCTGCTGGCAGTCAAGATGCGCGCCGGCGAAGCAGCCACCAGCGCACCCTGGCCCCGCATACAGGCATTTCTGCAGGCCGAGCTGGCCCTGGCCGAGCAATATGCGCCGCAGGCCGGGCCGCCGAGCACCGAGACTGTGCATGCCGTCGACGCCTTTCTGCTCGATGCCGTAGCGCACTTCAACACCGAATAATCAAGAACAAGAGGAAAAAACCATGATGGAGATCGATGGCTCCCAGGGCGAAGGCGGTGGCCAGATACTGCGCAGCGCATTGGCCCTGTCCATGTGCACGGGCCAGGCTTTCACGCTGACGAAGATCCGCGCGGGCCGCGCCAAGCCCGGACTCATGCGCCAGCATCTGACCTGCGTGAATGCGGCCGCCGAAATCAGCAGCGCCCAGGTGGAAGGCGCAGAGCTGAACTCGCAAGCATTGCAGTTCACGCCCGGCGTCGTGCGCGCCGGCAGCTATGCGTTCAATGTGGGCTCGGCCGGCAGCTGCACGCTGGTGCTGCAGACCCTATGGCCCGCTCTGATGCTGGCCGCTGGCGAAAGCCGCGTGCAGCTCAGGGGCGGCACGCACAACCCCATGGCACCTCCCTTCCATTTTCTGGAACGCAGCTATGCGCCGCTGCTGCGCCGCCTGGGTGCGCCCGTGCAGCTGACGCTGCAGCGCCACGGCTTCTATCCGGCCGGCGGGGGCGAATTCGAGGCCGTGATCGGCGGCGCCAGAGACACGCTCGCCCCTTTTGACCTCGACGAGCGCGGCGGCGCGCTTGAGGAATATGCGGACTGCCTGGCCCCTGCCCTGGCTTCGTCGATTGCACGGCGCGAACTGAACAAGCTGGCCTCGCTCATGAGCTGGCAGCCCGAGCAGCTGCGCAATGCCGGTGTGCGCCAGAACGAGGGCCCTGGCAATGCGCTGCTGGGCACGCTGGCGCACGAGCATGTGACCGAGGTCTTTACTCAGTTCGGCGAAAAAGGCGTGACGGCCGAAGCCGTGGCCACCCGGCTGGCGCAGGAGCTGCGCCGCTACAAGAGCAGCGACGGCGCGCTGGGCCCGCATCTGGCCGACCAGTGGGTGCTGCCGCTGGCACTGGCCGTGCATCTGCGCCGGCAGCCTGCCAGCTATAGCTGCACCGAGCTGACGCCCCATGCGCTGAGCAACTTCGAGGTCGTGCAGCGCTTTCTGCCGGTAGGCATCCGCACCCAGTCTCTGGGCAATGGCCACCAGGTACAGCTCACACCAGCCTAGCCAGCTCCGTCAGGGCCTGGCCCACATCGCTGGCCTGCTTGAAGTCCAGCAGCGGGTCGGCCCGCGTGCGGCCCTGGTTGATGGCCACCAGGCTTTTGCCCTGCCTGGCCGCGGCCTCGGCAAAGCGAAAGCCCGAATACACCATCAGCGAGGAGCCCGCGATCAGCACGCCGTCGCAGCGCGCCACCGCATCCAGGCCGGCCTGCACGCGCTCGCGCGGCACGGATTCGCCGAAGAACACCACATCGGGCTTGAGCAGGCCGCTGCTGCACTGCGGGCAGGCCGGCACCTCGAAGCCGCTGAAATCGCGGTGCTCCAGATCGGCATCGCCATCGGGCGCGGCCGCCGCATACAGCCCGGCCCATTCGGGGTTGCGGGCCAGCAGCCTCTGCTGCAGCTCGGCCCGCGCATGGCGCTGGCCGCAGTCCATGCAGCGCACCGTGTCTATGCGGCCGTGCAGGTCCAACACCTGGCGGCTGCCGGCCGCGCTGTGCAGGCCGTCCACGTTCTGCGTGAGCAGCAGCTCGATGCGGCCCTGCTGCTCCAGCAATGCCAGTGCACCATGCGCGGCGCCCGGCCTGGCCTGGCCCATGACGCGCCAGCCGAGCATGGAGCGCGCCCAGTAGCGCTGGCGCACCAGCTCATCGCCCATGAAAGCCTGGTAGGTCACGGGCTGCGGTCTTTTCCATTGCCCGTCGGCGTCGCGGTAGTCGGGAATGCCGACTTCCGTGCTGCAGCCGGCGCCGGAGATGACCAGCCAACGCGCATGGGTCCGGCCCCAGTCAAGCAGCTGCTGAAGATCGGGTTCGCTCATTTCGCCTCCGCGCTTACAGCAAGGGGGAACTCAGCCGCGCGACCGAGCCGAACAGCCGCCGGCCCCAGCCTTTTTCGCTCTTGTAGCGCACCAGCTGCGACTGCAGCAGATCCTTCTGGAACTGCCGCGCCAGATCGGCGTTCAGCGCCTCGCCATAGCCTATCAAACAGACCTCGTAGTTCAGGAAGAAGCTGCGGTAATCGAAATTGGCCGTGCCTATGATGGCCATATTGTCGTCCACCACCAGGGTCTTGGAGTGCAGCATGCGCGCCTTGTATTCATAGACCCGCACGCCGCAGCGGATCAGCTCGTCGAAATAGGAGCGCGCCGCGGCCGTCACCAGCGCCGAGTCGGACTTCCGGGGCACGAGAATCTGCACATCCACGCCGCGCAGCGCGGCATTGGTGAGCGCGGCCAGCGCCGCCTCGGTGGGCACGAAGTACGGCGTGGTCAGCCAGATGCGCTGCTCGGCCGCATGGATGGCCGCCAGATGGACGCGGTAAATGGCCTGCAGATGGCTGTCGGGCCCCGAGGTGATGAGCTGCATGGCGAGCTTGCCGTCCTCGGCATCGGGCAGCAGCGCATCCAGATCGACGGGAATGCTCAGCGGGTCCCTGTCCAGCGCATAGGCCCAGTC
>JAFAIY010000110.1 GCA_019236485.1 Comamonas sp.
CTGGGGCGGCTACTGGAGCTGGGACCCCAAGGAAACCTGGGCGCTGATCGTCTGGCTCAATTACGCGGCCTGGCTGCATATGCGCCTCATGAAGGGGCTGCGCGGCACGGTGTCGGCCTGGTGGGCGCTGGCCGGCCTGGTGGTGACAACCTTCGCCTTCCTGGGCGTGAACATGTTCCTCTCGGGTCTGCATAGCTACGGCGAGCTGTAAGCGGCTCACTCCCAAATCAGGAGCTGCCTGCGCTGGTCATCCCTGTGTTTCGATGCCAATAGCGGCTGAGATGCAGGATTGGCTGGCGCAGGCAGCTCCTTTTGTTTTGACTGTTGTGCCTGGGTCGTGGAACTATGCCGGGCGCCATGGCTCTCAATTCACGGTACTCTGGCTTTGAGCTTCAGGAGCAGGCGCATGCTGATACGCAACCACGACACAGGCTTCGAGCAGCCGGGCAGTGAAATCACGCCCCGCTCCCTTTATCTGCAGCGGCGTGCCTTCATGCAGACCCTGGCCAGCGGTGCGGCCGGAGCGGCGCTTGCCGGCTGGGCCGGCCGCGACGCTTGGGCGGCGGCCGGGGAGCGTGCGCATCTGCCGGCGCTGAATGCCGCGCCCAGCAAGCTCGCGGGTGCGACGACCATAGAGGCCGCGACCAGCTACAAGGACGCCACGGGCTATAACAACTTCTACGAGTTCGGCCTGGACAAGGAAGACCCGGCCCGTTATGCGGGCACGCTCAAGACCCGGCCCTGGACCGTGCGCATCGAAGGTCTGGTGCAAAAGCCCCAGACCCTGGACATCGACAGCCTGCTCAAGCTCGCTCCGCAGGAGGAGCGCATCTACCGCCTGCGCTGCGTGGAGGGTTGGTCCATGGTGATTCCGTGGATAGGCTATTCGCTGTCCGAGCTGCTCAACCGGGTGCAGCCCCTGGGCAGCGCCAAATATGTGGAATTCGTCACCCTGGCCGACAAGGCGCAGATGCCGGGCCTGAAAAGCGGCGTGCTGGACTGGCCTTATACCGAAGGCCTGCGCCTGGACGAGGCCATGCACCCGCTGACGCTGCTGGCCTTCGGCATGTATGGCGAGTTGCTGCCCAGCCAGAACGGCGCGCCGCTGCGCCTGGTCGTGCCCTGGAAATACGGCTTCAAGAGCGCCAAGTCGCTGGTGGCCATACGCCTGACCGACAAGGAGCCCGGCACGGCCTGGAACAAGGCCGCGCGCAACGAGTATGGCTTCTATTCCAACGTGAACCCCGAGGTGCCGCACCCGCGCTGGAGCCAGGCCACCGAGCGGCGCATAGGCGAGGGCGGGTTGTTCGCCAAGCGCCGCAAGACGCTGCTGTTCAACGGCTATGAGGCGCAGGTAGGGCAGATGTATGCGGGCATGGACCTGAAGAAGTTCTATTGATGCAGGCCGTGGATAACTGGCGCGCGGGTCTGCAGCGCGGGCTGCTGTGGTCGGGCAGCAAGATTCTGCTGTTCGGCCTGTGCCTGCTGCCCTGCGCCTGGCTGCTGTATGCGGCCTTTAACGATGCGCTGGGCGCCAATCCCGCCGAGGCCTTGCTGCGCAGAACCGGCAGCTGGACCCTGCGCTTTCTCTGCCTGGCGCTGGCCCTGACGCCGCTGCGCCAGGCCTTGAACCTGCCCGTGCTGCTGCGCTTCAGGCGCATGCTGGGGCTGTATGTGTTCTTCTACGCCTGCCTGCACCTGCTGTGCTATGCCTGGTTCGACATGGGGCTGGTCTGGGCGGACATCGTGGCCGATATTCCCAAGCGCCCGTTCATCCTGGTCGGCTTTTCGGCCTGGGCGATCCTGCTGGTCCTGGCCGCGACCTCGCCCAAGTTCATGCTCAAGGCCCTGGGCGGCAAGCGCTGGCAGCGGCTGCACCGCGCGGTCTATGGCGTGGTGCTGCTGGCGCTGCTGCATTTCTTCTGGATGCGCGCGGGCAAGAACAATTTCGCCGAGGTCGAGCTGTATGCGGCCATTCTCGGCACTCTGCTTTTCTGGCGCGCGGCGCGCGCCGTCAAGAGCCGGGTCTGATCAATGGCCCGCCACGGCGCGCAGCGGCGGGCGCACCTGGCGTGTGGCCGGATCGATCTCGGCCGTGGGCAGCTGGTAGGCGCGCTGGTCGAACAGGTCTATGCCGCACTGCAGGCCTTCGAGCCAGTTGAACAGATCGCCAATCGCCTGCGGGCCCATGATGGGCGCGCCATGCTGGGGCACGATCATGTCTATGGGCAGCTGGCGCGCCATCTGCACCCAGAGGCGCAGAATCTTGTTGGAGACCATGTAGCGGCGGTGAAAGCCTTCCATGCGCGCGATATGCGGCACTAGATCGGTGACGGGCTTCTGCGCTTCTGCTCCGGTGGTCAGCGATACGCCGAGGTCGCCGGTGAACAGGATCTTGCTGATGGGATCGTAGAAGTGGAAGTTGCCTTCGGCGTGCAGAAAATGCGCGGGCAGCAGCAGCAGCTCGGAATTGCCCAGCGGCAGGCGGCCGCCGGCATCCGGCACGCCGATGACGCGGTTCTCCGTCTTGCCCACCTTGGTGAAATGTGGCGCGAAGCGCTCCCAGATGCGGGAGATGACCAGCTGGGCACGCGTGGAGGTCATCCAGCGGTCCAGCGAGGCAATGATGTCCGGGTCGGCGTGGGAGGCGATCAGATAGGCCAGCTTCTGCGGCGGGAAGTGGCGCGACATGCCCATGAACAGCTCGTTGAACGCCAGATTGCCGCCCGGATCGATGATGGCGCCCGTGCCGTTGTCCACGATCAGGAACTGGTTGGCCTGAATGGCCTGACCGTCTTCCTCGATGAGGTCGGTGAACATCAGACAGGCATGGTTTTTGTCGCGATAGAGTTCTATGGGCATGGCGGTTTGTCGGAAGACAATATGCCCGCACTCTAGGGGTGAAGCCGCTGCCCGGTGTTGATGTGTATCAAGCCTCAGGGCTGCTCATCCGCGGGTGGCTGTACTTCGGGAAGCGGCTGGGGGGCCGGCTTGGCGGCAGCTGCCGGAGCGTCCGAAGAGCGGGATGAAATGCCCAGGGCCTCGGGCAGGGTCGCGCGGCCCTGGGCCGCGGGATCGGTGGGCAGGAACAGCGGGCCCTTCTGTCCGCAGGCAGAAAGTGCGGCCAGGGACGCCGCACAAGCCGCAAGGGCAATGCACCTGACTAGAATTTGAGTGGCTTTCAACATGGGCAAATTGTAATGACTGACCTTGAATATCTGGACCGCGCCGACCAACTGCTGCTGGCGGTGGAGCAATGCTGTGACCGCATCAACGATGACACCGATGCCGATATCGACGCCCAGCGCGTGGGTGGCATGGTGACCCTGGTGTTCGCGAACCGCAGCCAGATTGTGATCAACCAGCAAAAGCCCCTGCACGAAATCTGGCTGGCCGCCAGGGCCGGCGGTTTCCATTACCGCTTCGATGCCGAAAAACAAGTCTGGCTGGATACCAAGGGGGCCGGTGAGTTCTTCGCCAACCTCAGCCAGTATGCGAGCGAGCAGTCGGCCCTGGCCCTGCAGTTCAAAGCGCTGGACTAGGCCGCGCTTTCCGCATCCGGCAATAAAAAAGCCTGCCTTGTTGAGAGGCAGGCTTTTTTTACGCCTAGTTGCGGAACAGGTCCAGGATGCGGCTGCGTTCCTCGGCGGCCGGCGGCGGCGTGGCGCCCGGGCCCGCGGCGGCGTTCGGGTCGCCGCCGGCACTGTCCATGCCCAGGCTGGAGACGCCGCCGTTGCGGGCGTTTTCTTCGTAGTACCAGTCGCCGCCGACATTGACCACGCCGGCCGGAGCCTGGACTTCGGCCACGGGAACGCCCTTGAGCGCATGCTGCATGAAGCCTATCCAGATGGGCAGGCTCAGGCCGCCGCCGGTTTCGCGTGAGCCGAGGTTGCGCGGCGTGTCGTAACCCATCCATGAGATGGCCGTCAGCGACGGCTGAAAGCCTGCGAACCAGGCGTCGACCTGGTCATTGGTGGTGCCGGTCTTGCCGTAGAGGTCGGGGCGCTTGAGCGTGGCCTGAGCCTTGGCGGCCGTGCCCACGCGGGCCACGTCGTTGAGCATGGTACCCATGATGAAGGCATTGCGGGCGGGAATGACCTGGGGCAGATCGTTGACCGGAGGCGGCGTGAATTCCGACAGGACGCGGCCCTTGTGGTCCGTGACCCGTGCGATCAGCCAGGGGTTGACGCGGTGGCCGCCGTTGGCAAACACCGAGTAGGCGCCGGCCATCTGCAGCGGGGTCACCGAGCCGGCACCCAGAGCCATGGTCAGATAGGCGGGCTGCTTGGCGGCCTCGAAACCGAAGCGGGTCGCCCATTCCTGGCCGGTCTTGGGGCCTATGGCCTGCAGCAGGCGGATGGAGATCATGTTCTTGGACTTGTTCAAGCCCGTGCGCATGGTCATGGGGCCATCGTAGCGGCCGTCGTAGTTCTTGGGCTCCCAGGGTTGGCCGCCGGTGGTCGCGGCGCTGAAGAAGATGGGCGCGTCATTGATCATGGTGGCCGGAGAGAAGCCATGCTCAAGCGCCGCCGAATAGATAATCGGCTTGAAGCTGGAGCCGGGCTGGCGCCAGGCCTGGGTCACGTGGTTGAACTTGTTCTTCTCGAAGTCGAAGCCGCCCACCAGGGCGCGGATGGCGCCGGTCTGGGTGGACATGGCCACAAAAGCCCCTTCCACCTCGGGAAGCTGGGTGATCTCCCAGGAGTCCTTGGAATTCTTGATGGCGCGAATCACCGCACCAGGGCGGATCTTGATATTGGGCGGCGCCTTGGGGCTGAGGCCCGATTCGGCGGGCTTGAGACCGTCGCCGGTGATTTCGAAATGCTCGCCATCGGCACGCGCCGCCACGATCTTGCGCGGCGAGGCATCCAGCACCACGGCGGCGATCACATCGCCGTTGTCGGGATGGTTGGCCAGCACGTCGTCGATTGCATCTTCCTGTTCCTGGGGCGTGGCGGGCAGGGTGATGAATTTTTCGGGGCCGCGGTATTTCTGGCGGCGCTCGTAATTCATGATGCCTTCGCGCAGGGCCTTGTAGGCAGCGTCCTGTTCACCCGCGTTGAGGGTGGTGTAGACGTTGATGCCGCGGCTGTAGGCATCGTTGCCGTATTGGGCAAAGA
Source organism: Comamonas sp. (assembly GCA_019236485.1). Taxonomy (GTDB): domain Bacteria; phylum Pseudomonadota; class Gammaproteobacteria; order Burkholderiales; family Burkholderiaceae_C; genus Comamonas. Next base: position 5,121 of record JAFAIY010000110.1, read on the forward strand.
TGAGCTGGCGCGCCATCTCGGCCACGTACTCGGCATGCACGCGGGTGCTGTTGCTGGCGGTGCGCAGCTTGAGCGGTTCCTCGCGTGCCTGCTTGGCTTGCTCGGCCGTGATGAAGCCGTTCTCCTCCATGCGGTCGATGATGTAGAGCTGACGCACACGGGCCCGCTTGGGGTTGCTGATGGGGTTGTAGGCCGAGGGGGCTTTGGGCAGGCCGGCCAGCATGGCCGCCTCGGCCACGGTGATGTCCTTGAGCGGGTGGCCGAAATAGGCTTCGCAGGCCGCCGCGAAACCATAGGCGCGGTTGCCCAGGAAAATCTGGTTCATATAGATCTCGAGAATCTGTTCCTTGGTCAGCAGATGCTCGAGCTTGAAGGTCAGCAGGATTTCGTAGATCTTGCGGGTATAGGTCTTCTCGGAAGACAGATACACATTGCGTGCCACCTGCATGGTGATCGTGGAGGCACCCTGGCTCTTGACCTTGCCCAGGTTGGCCAGAGCTGCGCGCAGCATGCCCTTGTAGTCCACCCCGCCATGCTCGAAAAAGCGCGTGTCTTCGATGGCCAGAACCGCATTGGTCATGACCTTGGGAATGTCCTGGATCGGTGTCAGCGTGCGGCGCTCTTCGCCGTACTCACCCAGCAGCGCTCCCTCGCTGGAGTAGACGCGCAGCGGCAGCTTGGGCCGGTAGTCCGCGAGTTCCGACACGTCCGGCAGATTGGGGTAGGCCATGGCCAGGGCCACGGCGACCGCAAGCAGCGCGGCCAGCGCGCCTGCGACGGCCAGGCCAAACAACCAGAAGATGGAGCGCAACAGCCAGTGCATGCGTTTTTGAGGAGCGGGAGAGCCAGGCTGCGGGGCCTGGTAGCTTGAATGTTCTGATGGCGGCATTTCGCAGTACGTGCAAAGGATAGGGCATTATAGAAATGCCCCAAAGAGCAGGTATGGGGGCCCGGACAGTGCCGAGTTGGCGGTCCATCCTAAAGCACAGGGTTAGCACTGTTGGAAGGATGGATGAAGGCCAAGTTGCATTTGATGGTACGCAAATTTGTCTTTTTTTGACCACGGAGCGTGGTGAAACTGCCTACAGCAAAGGGCCGGCTGCTATAGCTTGCTGCTAGCATTCCCGGGTACTGTGGGCTTTTGTTTCTGTTCTTACAAATCAAGGGGGGCATGTTGATTGCTCTGAGTTCTTTATTCAGCCGTCAGCCTGCGCCTTTGCTTGGCATTGATGTCAGCTCGTCCAGCGTGAAACTGGTGGAGCTGGGCAAAAGCAAAACCGGCGAGTGGCAGCTGGAGCGCTGCGCCATCGAGCCGCTCGAAAAAGGCTGGATTACCGACGGCAACATCGAGAAATTCGATGAGGTGGCGGAGGCCGTGCGGCGTCTCGTCAAGAAAAGCGGCACGCGTACCAAGAATGTGGCCATGGCGCTGCCCGCGGCGGCCGTGATCACCAAGAGGATTTCATTGCCTGCAGGCCTGAGCGAGCAGGAGATGGAAGTTCAGGTGGAGTCCGAGGCCAATCAATATATTCCGTTCTCGCTCGATGAAGTGAGTCTGGACTTCTGTGTGATTGGCCCATCCGCGGTTTCCTCGGGGGATGTCGACGTGTTGATAGCTGCGTCGCGCAAGGAAAAAGTGCAGGATCGCCAGGGTCTGGCGGAGGCCGCAGGTCTCAAGCCCGTGGTGGTCGATATCGAGCCCTATGCGGCGCGCATGGCGGCAACGCGGCTGGTGTCACGTTTGCCCAACGAGGGGCAGGATGCCATCGTGGCCCTGTTCGAGGTGGGGGCCATGACCACCAGCATGCAGGTGCTGCGTAACGAGGAAGTGCTTTATGAACGGGATCAGGCTTTCGGCGGCGCCCAGCTCACGCAGCTGATCGCTCGCCAGTATGGCTTTTCGCCAGAGGAAGCCGAGGCCAAGAAGCGCAGCGGCGAGTTGCCTGACGACTATGGCTCGGGCGTGCTCAAGCCATTCGTGCAGAGCCTGACCCAGGAGGTGGCGCGCGCTCTCCAGTTCTTTTTCACCAGCACTCCCTACAACCGCGTCGATCATATTCTGATGGCCGGAGGCTCGGCCTCTTTGCCGGGTCTGGTCGAGGCCGTGAGCCAGCAGACGGGCTGCGCCTGCAGCCTGGCCAATCCTTTTGATGGCATGGAGATCGGCAGCGGCGTGAGACTGAAAAAGATGGCGCGTGAAGCGCCGTCCTATCTGACCTCCTGTGGCCTGGCAATGCGGAGGTTCACAGCGTGATATCGATCAATCTATTACCGCATCGCGAAGCGGCCAAGAAACGCAGAAAAGAAACGTTTCAGATCAATATGGTGCTGGCAGCCCTGGGAGGGCTGCTCATTGCCGGCCTGATCTACTGGTATTT
>JAFAIY010000207.1 GCA_019236485.1 Comamonas sp.
ATTCCCGCCATGCGCCCGGACGCCATGTCCTGGGCCACCCAGAAGCCCCAGCCGCGCTCCGCAATCAAGGCCTCAGCCTTGGCAGCCAGGGCATCACTGGCCTGCCGATCCAGCGTAGAGGGGAAGTAGCGCATGACTTCCGCGTCCGCATTCAGCGCGGCAAATTCCGGCAGGTCCTGCGGCGTCCATTGCCGCAGCACCAACCTGGGCGTGATCAGGCTTTCAGGCTTCACCACGCAGCTTTTCGATGATGCCGTTGAGCTCGTCCAGCGAGCCGAACTGGATCGCGATCTCGCCCATTTCCTGGACCTTGCCGTGGCGGCGCACCGACTTCTTGATGCGCACCTCGACATCCGCCGTGAGCAGGTCGGAGAGCTCCTCCTCGATGCGCTTCACATCGCGCGACTTGCCGTCCTTCTTGGCCTTCTGGGGCGTGAGATTGAACTCGGCGCCTATCTTCTTGACCAGCGATTCGGCCTCGCGCACCGACAGCTTCTTGGCCGCGATCTGGTTGCCAGCCGTGATCTGGGTGGCGCGGTCCAGCGTCAGCAGCGCGCGCGCATGGCCCATGTCGATGTCCCCGGCCATGAGCATGGTCTGCACGGGATCGGCCAGATTCAACAGGCGCAGCAGATTCGTGGCCGCGCTGCGCGAGCGGCCCACGGCCTGGGCGGCCTGCTCGTGGGTCAGGCCGAACTCCTTGACCAGGCGGGCCAGGCCCTGGGCCTCTTCCAGCGGGTTCAGGTCCTCGCGCTGGATGTTCTCTATCAGCGCCATCGCGGCCGCGGCTTCGTCGGGCACCTCGCGCACCAGCACCGGCACCTCGGCCAGCCCCGCGATGCGCGCGGCGCGGAAGCGCCGTTCGCCGGCGATGATTTCGTACTTGCCCGAGTTGTCGCCCTTGGAGAGCTGGCGCACCAGAATCGGCTGCATGATGCCCTGGGCCTTGATGCTCTCGGCCAGCTCGTAGAGCGCGCCCTCGTCCATGCGCGTGCGCGGCTGGTACTGGCCGGCCACCATCACATCGAGCATCAGCGTGCTCGGCAGATTGGCCGGGGCGCTGAGGGCAGCTTCTTCCTTTTCGCTGACCTTGGGGCCCAGCAGGGCTTCCAGACCACGTCCCAGGCCCTTGGGTTTCTTAGTCACCATTGCTGAATTCTTTCTTTAAAGGGTGAGCAGCAGCTCATGCCCAGCTTCCCAGAATCCCAGTCCGCTGGCCGTGTTGATATGGCCGGCAGCGCCCTGGTTCACGAATCGGCTGCCCCAGCCCTGGGCCATGGCCTGCGAGCGCGGCAGCGAGCAGTTGGGGTCGTTCTCGCTGCCCACCACGATGGACGGGAAAGGCAGGGTCTGCAGCAGCACCGGCGACCAGCCCGGCAGCATGGCGTGCAGCTCCGGCCGCTCGGTATCGCCGGGAGCCACCAGCAAGGCGCCGCGCACCCGGGTCCGCGCGACCTGGGAATGGGCGGCCCACCAGGCCACCAGCACGCAGCCCAGGCTGTGCGCGACCAGGGTCACGGGACGCGGCGCGTCGAGCACCGTTTCCTGCAGGCGTATGCTCCAGTCGCCACGCAGCGGGTGCAGCCAGTTGTGCTGCTCCAGCCGCCGGTAGCCGTACTGGTCCTGCCACAGGCTTTGCCAGTGGCCGGGGTCGGAGTCGCGCCAGCCCGGCAGCAACCAGACATCCTCGGGGTTCAGCGCTTCAGAGCTCATGGCCGGCCGCGCTGGGTGGATAGAGGGTTGAAAGCTGTTTCACGTGAAACGTCACATCTTCTGGATGCGGCGCACCATTTCCTCGGCGAACTCGACAAAGGCCTTGCTGCCCTTGGCCGAGGCGTCGAACACCACGCCGGGCAGGCCGTAGCTGGGAGCTTCGGCCAGGCGCACATTGCGCGGGATCACGGTGTCGAACACCTTGTCGCCGAAGTGGTCCTTGAGCTGGTCGCTGACCTGCTGCTGCAGCGTGGTGCGCGGATCGAACATCACGCGCAGCAGGCCGATGATCTGCAGATCGGGGTTCATATTGGCATGCACCTGCTTGATGGTGTTGACCAGATCGGTCAGGCCTTCGAGCGCGAAATATTCGCACTGCATGGGCACGATCACGCCATGGGCCGAGCACAGGCCGTTCAAGGTCAGCATGGACAGCGAAGGCGGGCAGTCTATGAGCACAAAGTCGTAATCGGCATCGACCAGCTGCAGCGCGGACTTGAGCCGCTCGTTGCGGCGCTCCAGCGACACCAGTTCGATCTCGGCACCCGACAGCTCGCGGTTCGCGCCCAGCACGTGGTAACCCACCTGTTCGGAGTTGGCGGCCGCCTCCTTGATGCTGGAGTTCTCCAGCAGCACGTCGTAGACCGACAGCTCCAGCGCGCGCTTGTCCACGCCCGAGCCCATGGTGGCATTGCCCTGGGGGTCGAGATCGATCAGCAGCACGCGCTGGCCGACCTTGGCCAGGCCCGCGGCGAGATTGACCGTGGTCGTGGTCTTGCCCACCCCACCTTTTTGATTGGCAACGCAGAAAACTTTGGCCATTGAACTTCTCTTTTAGTTGGTGGCCAGCTTGAGGCCAAAACCGATCAAAAACACACCGGCTGTCTTTTCCAGCCATTTCACCACCACGGGGTTGGCGCGCAGGCGCTCCGCCAGCAAGGTGGTCAGCGTCACCACGATGGCGCTGTAGATAAAGGTGATGGCCGCCACCGTGGCCGCCATCACGCCGAAGGTCAGCATGCCCTGGTGCCGCGCCGGGTCCACGAACATGGGAAAGAACGCCATGTAGAAGACTATGGCCTTGGGGTTCATCAAGGTGATCAAGGCCCCCTGGCGGAAATACTGGCGCGGCTGGATCTGTATCGCAGGAGCGTCGCCGGGCTTGGCCGTGAGCAGCTTGTAGCCCAGCCAGGCCAGATACAAGGCCCCCACCCACTGCAATGCATGAAAGGCCGCGGGGTATGCCGCCAGCACGGCGGCCACACCGGCCACTGCCAGCCACATCAGCACCTGGTCGGCGGCAATCACCCCCATGCATGCAGCCATGCCCGCACCCACGCCGCCCTTGCCCGTGGAGGTGATCAGGGCCAGATTGCCCGGCCCCGGTATCAGCAAGAAGACGGTGACGGCGGCCACAAAAGCGCCGTAATCGGAGATGCCAAACATTCAAACCCTGCGCGACATAAAGCTTGGAGTTTATGCGAGGGCCATGGCCAGCGCATCCCCGCCATGCAGATGCCGCCCACTACAGTATGTAAAAAGCCCTTTTCCTGTCGCTTGCCAGCGACTCTGGCGCCAGCACCTCAGGCCAGAGACGCCGGGCAAAGGCCGCCCTGCAGCGAAGGCGTCGTCCCCCTTCTAGGGGGAAGCGGCAAAGCCGCTCAGGGGGTTACTTGATTTTTATCCAGATCACGCAGCGCTCGGCATCCAGGCCCGGCACCTGCAAGGGTTCCACGTGAAACACCTGCACATCGGCAGGCAGGGCCGCGATCTCTTCGTCGGGATGCTTGCCCTTCATGGCAAACCAGATGCCGCCCTCGGCCAGGGCTTGGCGCGACCAGGTCGTGAAATCGAGCAGCGAGGCAAAAGCCCGGCAGCTGATGACGGGGTAGCGGGTCTTGAGGTTCTCCACCCGATCGTGAATGCCATGCAGATTGGGCAGACGCAGCGAGGCCGCCACCTGCTGAATGAAGGCCGCCTTCTTGCCCACGGTATCCACGCAGTTCACATCGATC
>JAFAIY010000211.1 GCA_019236485.1 Comamonas sp.
GCTGATCTGCAAGCGCAACCAGCTCGATATAGCGCTGGAGCAGATTGCCGGCTTCGAGCCCACCGAGCCCCCGCCGCCACCGCCCGTCGCCCAGGACGGCAACGGCGGCATCAAGGGCCGCCGGCCCAGCAAGAAAGACAAGCTGCGCGCCGCGGCTGCAGCAACCCAAGGCAACGGTAAGCAGTAAGGCGGACTGCGGACCCATGGCCCGCAGGTCATCGCTCCAAGCGCTTTACGGCTTCAACAACAGCGTGACACTGGCAACAGGTCAGTGTCTGCTCTTCCCACATTCACAGGCCTTGATATTGCGACCATGCCGTTACTCGATGAGCGGCTGGGCTGGCCCGGCACTATTGAATTCGCAAACAGGTGACTCGGCCCGGACCAAGCAGGCGGTCCCTGAAGCGGCTCGGTAAACGCCATCGTTGAAGGCCCAAGGCTTTGGGCATGATAGATGCCTATATCTCCGGCCAAGGGATAACTGCAGTCAGTACTCGCTGCGGCTCTATGTAAATACGCTGTGTTATATGGCACTTCCATACAGAGGGATTGCATAGTGCGTTGATGCCGATGAGTGCTTCATGCATCTTCGAGGCCATACATCTGGCTTACAACACAGCAGGCCTCCAGACTACAGCCCCGGCAAAAATAAGAATCAACAATCAATTAGAGAAATATATTTAATTGATGGCGAATACATAAATCTCTTAAATCAGTAATTGTCTTTCCCATCAATATTCTGAAGATGTCTCTGAGATATCCCAATCACTTCACAAGGGAGGAAGAAATGAAAGTCATTAAGTATTTATTCTGCGCATGCTTCATTTTCTTTAGCATAAACCCTCACGCAGAAGAGAACTGGCATATCGACGTTCATACGTTCAGCTATCACTTTTCAAAAAGAAAAAATAACATGGACTGGAACCAGGTCAATTTGGGCCTGGGGCTCAGAAGAGAGTTTTCAGACAGCATTTCTGTACAAGCAGGCTTCTTTCGAAACAGTATTGACCGCTGGAGCCTTTACGCAATTACCGATTGGACGCCTATATCGATGGGTAACTGGAAAGCTGGTGCTTATGCAGGGATCAGAACCAATTATGAAAAACCTGTAATGCTTGCTGGTGGCGCACTGCTGCGTTGGCAAGGAGAACGCTATAGCACGACTCTTAGACTTATGCCAAAAACCTGCAACACATGCTCAGGGTTAATCAGCATAGAATTTGGATGGAAATTCAATATGTAAGATTTTTTGAGAAAATCCATAAAAACCTCACCCACAAAATATTTTTACCGCATTTGCCAACGGTTCTGAATCGGTGTGATGAATTTCTCCATATGCAATACAGGGAATAAGGCATGGAACTGCAGGTTCGCAAAAACAAGCTGCACGCTATACAACACAGAACACAGTAGCCCTTCAGGCGACCTGCTAAACCGGCCTACCTCCGCCCGGCAGGTGGCCCAGCCCTGCAAGCTTGGACAAGCCCAGTTGCTCTGGCAGGCCTCAAAACCTGCCTACCATTGGCATATGCCTCGCCAGAACACCAGTCCCGCAGATTTTCCGCCAGCCATACTCGCGCAGATCGAGCAGCTTGCCCGCAGCATCGTGGCCCAGCGCAAACGCCTTGGCGAGACCCAGGCCCAGTGGGCCGCCAGGCTCGGCATCTCCCAGCCCACCATGGCGCGCATAGAGCGCGGCGACCCGGCCGTGGCCATGGCGACCTATGTCTCCTGCCTGTGGCAGCTCAATCCCGCGCTGGATCTGACCCAGCTGCTGGCGCCGGCAACGCAAGCCGCAACCGCTTCCAGTGCCATAGCGGTCAGCGCAGACGCCGCAAGGGCCAGAAGCAAAAATGGCGCCAAGCCCCGGCCCGACCTGGGCATCAAGACCTCCAGCACCGCAGAGCAGCAGGCGCAGATCGAACGCAATTTCGCCGCCGCCAAGGCCGCGCTGGATTTCTTCAAAAGCCCGCTGTTCTGATCCGCCGGCCTCAGTCCCCAAAGCGCTCGCGGTAGGCCACGGGCGTGATGCCCAGCTTTCTC
>JAFAIY010000278.1 GCA_019236485.1 Comamonas sp.
GCGACAAAGTGGGAGCCCACCGGAAGGTGGTCCTCGGTCCAGTGCAGAGGCACCGACATGGCCGGATGGCCGCTGATATTGAACAGCGAGGTGAACGCCGAGGAATTCATGGCCTGTGCCGCATAGCTGGCGTAGGGCTGGTCCAGGCGAAGCGCGCCCAGCAGCTGGGCCGGCACCGCCGTGGTGGGGCTGAGGATCAGGTCGTAGCGGGACAGAAAAGCGTCCAGCAACTGGCCCGCCCTGTCGAAGCCCGCACGCGCCCGGAACAGGTCCAGGGCTCCGGCCTTTCTGGCGGACTGCAGCGCGGCCCAGTCCAGCGGTTCCATCTCGTCCTCGCGCACCGCGCGGCCCAGCAGCTTCTCGCGCTGCTCCACGGCGCTGAGCATGCCGGCGCCCATGCCGGCGCCCATGCCCGCATAGATCTCGGCCACGGGCAGATCCGGCATGGCCTCTTCCAGCACATGGCCCATGGCCTCGCAGGCCTTGGCGGCCTTGTCCACCGCCGCCAGGCAGTCCGCATGGACCGGTACCCCGAAATAATTCTTGCGCCAGACGGCGATGCGCAGCCCTCGCTCCGGCCGGCCCAGCGACTGCAGATAGCCGTGGCTCACATCGGCCGGCGGGCGCACGCGCGAACCGGGCTCGGCCCCGGCCGTCAGGTCCAGCAGCAGGGCGCTGTCGCGCACGCTGCGGCTGATCACATGATGGACGGACAGGCCGACGGCACCGTCCAGGGCATCGGGCCCCGCGGGCACGCGGCCGCGGCTGGGCTTGAGCCCGAACAGGCCGCAGTGCGCGGCCGGAATGCGGATTGAGCCGCCGCCGTCGCTGGCATGGCCCACGGGCAGAATGCCGGCGGCCACCACGGCCGCCGTACCGCCGGAGGAGCCACCCGTGGTGCGCTCCGCATTCCAGGGATTGGGCGTGACGCCATAGAGCCTGGACTCCGTGGTCGTGGTCATGCCGAACTCCGGCGCCGCGGTCTTGCCGAAGATGTTCAGCCCCGCGGCCTTGTAGCGCTGCACCAGCGTGGAGTCGCGCGCGGCCACCGCATCCTTGAAGAAAGCGCAGCCGTTGGAGGTCACGGTGCCCTCCATGCTCACGCCCAGATCCTTGAGCACAAAGGGCAGCCCCCAGAGCGGCGCGGCCTCGCTCGCCTTGCGGCGCGCATCGCGGCCCAGGCCGGAGAGCTTCCTGGCCTGCTCGCGCGCCCGCTCATAGTCCTTGATGACCACGGCATTGAGCTTGGGCAGCGCTTCCACGCGCGCAATGGCGGCGTCCAGGGCCTCCAGCGGCGTGACCTCCCCCTGGCGCAGTTGCGCAGCCATGGCGATGGCATCCGCGGGAGCGGCGCCCCGGGGCGCAGACCTGGCGGCTGCCGGCGCCGCGGGCAGGGCCGCAGCCGCAGCGCTGGCCGCAGCCCCCATGAGAAATGCACGGCGCTCCGCGCCGTTCGCTGTGTCTGGCATGCCCTTGTCCCCGTTGCTGTTGTTGGAATGACTTGCGAAGCCGTGAAACCTCTGCAGACGCCGCGCGGCGCCTGCCTGGCTTGGCCTCAGAGGCGCTCGATGATGGTCACATTGGCCTGGCCGCCGCCTTCGCACATGGTCTGCAGGCCATAGCGGCCGCCGGTGCGCTCGAGCTCGTGCAGCAAGGTGGTCATGAGCTTGGCGCCCGAGGCACCCAGCGGATGGCCCAGCGCAATCGCGCCGCCGTTGACATTGGTCTTCGCATGGTCGTAGCCGGTTTCCTTGAGCCAGGCCATGACCACCGAGGCAAAAGCCTCGTTGATCTCGACCAGGTCGATATCGGACATGCTCATGCCGGCCTTCTTGAGCGCATGCTCCGTGGCAGGAATCGGCGCCGTCAGATGCCAGATCGGATCGTCTGCGCGCACGCTCATGTGGTGGATGCGCGCGCGGGGCGTGAGGTTGTAGCGCTTGAGCGCGGCCTCGGACACCACCAGCACCGCAGCGGCCGCATCGCAGGTGGAGCTGGACACCGCGGCCGTGATCTTGGGGTAAGTGGGATCGACGGGCTCCAGCGTGGCCATCTTCTCCAGCGTGCTCTGGCGCGCGGTTTCGTCCATCTTGAAGTCGCCAAAAGGCACGATTTCGCGCTCGAAGCGACCTTCGGCAATGGCCTTGAGCGCACGGTCATGGCTTTCCTTGGCAAACACCTCCATGTCCTCGCGGCTCACGCCCCAGTGGTCGGCAATGCGCTGCGCGGCATAGAACTGATTGACGGGCGCGTCACCAAAGCGGGCCTGCCAGCCCTTGCTCTCGGCGAACGGCGTGCTAAAGCCCAGGGGCTGGCCGGCCAGCATGGCCGAGGAAATCGGAATCGCCGTCATGGTCTGCACGCCGCCAGCCAGCACCACATCCTGGGTGCCGCTCATCACGGCCTGCGCCGCGAAGTGGATGGCTTGCTGGGAGGAGCCGCACTGGCGGTCCACCGTGGTGCCGGGCACGTTCAGCGGCATGCCCGCGGCCAGCCAGGAAGTGCGCGCGATGTCGCCGGCCAGCGCGCCTATGGTGTCCACGCAGCCGAAGATCACGTCGTCGTAGTCGGCCGCGGGGATGTCATTGCGTTCGACCAGGGCCTTGATCACATGGGCGCCCAGATCGGCTCCGTGCACGCTGGCCAGAGAACCTTTGCGCTTGCCCGTGGGCGAGCGCAGCGCATCAACGATATAGGCTTGGTGGCTCATGCTGCCATCTCCTCGGCGATATTCCAGGCGGCAGTCTGCGCGCCGCAGCCGCCGCCTTGCTGTGTTTCACGGTCGAAGGTGGCGCCGGGCCCCACGGGTGCCTGGGGGCTGCGCAGCAACCCCTGGGTCAGGCGGGCCGCATGGTGGCTCTTGTCGCCCCAGGCCGCATCCAGCACCCAGGCGCGCTTCATGAACATCTGCAGATCCACTTCCCAGGTATAGCCCATGGCGCCGTGCACCTGCAGGCTGTTGCGGGCCGCAAACCAGCTGGCTTCGCTGCACTGCAGCTTGGCATGGGAGATGCGCACGGCCAGGTCGGGCTCGCCATGCTGCAGCGCATAGAAGGCGCGGTAGAGCACGGGCTTGGCGAATTCGATCTTGGTGACCATGTCCGCCAGATGGTGCTGCACGGCCTGGAAGCTGCCTATCACTTTGTCGAACTGCTTGCGCTGGGCCACATAGTCCACCGACAGGTCCAGCATGCGCTGGGCCAGGCCCAGCATCTGGGCCGCGGCCGCCAGCGCGCCGCGCTCGCCCGCCGTGTCCCAGACCTTCTGGCCCTGGGCGCCGCCGAGCAGGCGCGTGGCGTCGCCAGGTGTCCACTGCACCTGGAACAGACGGCGCGAAGCATCGATGCTGCCCAGCGCCGTGACCTCGCACTGCGCGCGCTCCACCAGGTGCAGCTCGAGGCCGGCGCTGCCCGCATGGGGCAGCAGCAGCAGGTCGGCCAGGGCCGCATCCGCCACATGGGGGTTGAGGGGATGGCCCACGGCCACGCGGCAGCTGCCCTCGGCGATCCTGGCCAGCCAGGCGCGCGCCGCATGCTCTGCGGGCAGAGCGGCCAGCATGCCCACGGCCACATAGGCGGTGTCGGTCAAGGCGTCGGCCAGCGCGTAATAGCCGACTTCCTGCAGCAGCAGCGCCCAGTCGATGTCGGCCAGGCCCATGCCGCCTTCGGCCTCGGGCACGGACAGGCCCATCAGGCCCTGTTCGGCGACCTTGGCCCACAGCTCCTGCGAGCGGCCGGACTCGGTCTCCCAGATGTCGCGCAGCAGCTCGGGCGCGGCCTCGGTCATCAGAAAGCGGCTGACCGAGTCGCGGAATGCGGTTTGATCTTCGGTAAAAGTGAAGTCCATGTTTGTCTCCCTGCCGATCAGGATTTGGGCAGACCCAGCATGCGCTGGGCAATGATGTTGCGCTGGATCTCGTTGCTGCCTGCATAGATGGGGCCGGCCTGCGCGAAGAGAAAACCCTCGAGCCACTCATTGGCCTCGGCGTCGTCGGTCAGCTCGGCACGCGGGCCCAGGATGCGCATCGCGGTCTCATGGATCAGGATGTCCAGCTCGGACCAGACGATCTTGTTGGTGCTGGCCTCGGCGCCGATCTGCGCGCCCTTGGAGAGCCGGCCCACGGTGTGGTAGGAGGACAGGGTATAGGCCTCGGCCCCCTGCCAGGCGCGCAGCACGGCGTCGCGTATGGAGTGGTCGCGGTCGGCCTCCACCTGGTGGCGCAGATACAGCTCCAGCAGCTTCTGGGCGCTGCGCTGATAGCGGGCCGGCGAGCGCAGCAGCAGGCCGCGCTCGAAGCCGGCCGTGGCCATGGCCACATGCCAGCCCTTGCCCTCGGCGCCGATCAGGTTCTCGGCGGGCACTTCCACATCGTCGAAGAAGATTTCCGCGAACGCATCCTTGCCGTTGAGCGCCTTGATGGGGCGCACGGTGATGCCCGGCGTGTTCAGCGGCACCAGGATGTAGCTCAGGCCGTGGTGGCGGCTCGATGTGGGGTCGCTGCGAAACAGGCCGAACAGCCAGTCGGCAAAGATGGCGCGGGTGGACCAGATCTTCTGGCCGTTGAGGATGAACTTGTCGCCCTGGCGGATGGCGCGGCTGCTGATGGCCGCCATGTCGGAGCCCGCATTGGGCTCAGACCAGCCCTGGGCCCACATATCGTCACAGCGCGCCATGCGCGGCAGAAAGCGGGCCTTCTGCTCGGGCGTGCCGAATTCCATCAGCGTCGAGCCCAGCAGCAGAATGCCGTTCTGGTTCACGCGCTGGGGCGCATCGGCGGCCCAGTATTCCTCTTCGAAGATCAGCCATTCGGTGAGGTCCGAACCACAGCCGCCCAGTTCCTTGGGCCACATCACGGCGCTGTAACCGGCCTCGGCCAGCTTGGCCTCCCACTCGCGATGCTGCTCGAAGCCCTCGCGGGTGTCGTAGCTCTTGAGGCGCTGCTTGGGCACGTTGTCCTTGAGCCAGGCGCGCACTTGTGCGCGGAAGGCTTT
>JAFAIY010000045.1 GCA_019236485.1 Comamonas sp.
TTTTTTTATTCGGGAGAAATCCGCGCATGAGCTTTGCCAGGCTCTCACTCAAAGGCCGTGCCCTCAAGCTGCTGGCGCAGCGCGAGCATTCGCGCCTGGAACTGCAGCGCAAGCTGGCGCCCTATGTGGAAGAGGGCGACGACCTGCCTGCCGTGCTCGACGAACTGGAGCGGCGCGGTTTCATCAATGTGGAGCGGGTCGTGGAGTCGGTGCTCCACAGCAAGGCCGGGCGCTATGGCTCCGCGCGCCTGCTGCAGGAGCTGCGCAGCAAGGGCCTGGACGATGACACCCTGCGCCAGGCCGGCGAGCAGCTGCGCGACACCGAGCTGCAGCGCGCGCGCGAGCTGTGGTGCAAGCGTTTCGGCACGCCGCCCGCAGATGCCAAGGAAAAAGCCAGGCAGCTGCGCTTTATGGCCTCGCGCGGCTTTTCCGGAGCCGTGGCCTCGCGTGTGCTGCGCGATGCACCCTATCCGGACGGCGATGAGGGCGTGGACCAGGACTGAGAACCCGGTCCGGTGCGCGCCTGCGTGCGTATCCCAGGGACGAGGTCCTTAGTTCGATAGCAACAGGCCAAGATAGGCTGCCGATGGCATGGCGATGAGTCCCGTGGCCACGGCCGCGCCATAGCGTGCGCCGCCGCTGGCAAAAGCCAGTACCGTCTTGGCCAGGCAGCTGGCGCCGAGCACGGCCAGAACACCCCAGCGCGCGAGCTCCAGGGGCACGGCTCCCGAGATTTGCAGCTGTGCCACGCCGGCCGCCGCCGCATGGACCTCGGCCAGCGCCACCAGTGTGGTGGTGACCAGCACTCCGGTGCTGCCAAAGCGCTGGCCCAGCCAGGCGGCCAGCAGCGAAACCCCGGCGATCAGCGCCGCGATCAGCAGCGCCTGGCTGAGCGCGAAGGCGCGGCCGGAGTCCGCAGCGGGAGGCATGTCGGCCTGGTTGGCGCGCCACAGCCAGAAGCCGGCGACGGCCAGCAGGGCCAGCACGGCGGTGGCCAGAGCGGGCAGGGCCGTGCTCAGCAGCGGCGGGGAGACCGTGCCCACCACGGCCACGAACAGTAGCAGCGAAGCCAGATTGGCCAGCAGCGCCGCCGCGGCGCAGGCCGCGGTCCGGGCGCTGTTGTCGCGCGCGCTCTGTCCCATGCCCGTGACCGCGGCCGACGAGGACACAAAGCCGGCAAAAAAGCCCGCCAGCGGCAGGCCCCAGCGCGCGCCGAACAGGCGCTGCGCCACATGGCCGAACATGCCCACGGCCATGACCAGCACCACGATGCGCCAGACTGTGGTGGGGCTGACGGCCCCCCAGGGGTCCAGGGGCTCGGTCGGCAGCAGCGGCATGACCACCAGGGCCGCGGCGCCCAGCATCAAGGCGTCCTGCAACTCGCTTTCGCTGATCAGCTCGCGGCTGAGTTTTTGCATCGGGGCCTTGGCCAGCAGCAAGATCGCCACCAGCACGCCCAGGGCCGCGGCCAGCGAGGCATCGACGGCGGCCAGAGCTCCCAGCAGCACGGTCAGGAGCAAGGCCACTTCGCCGGTCAGGCCCGGATCTTCGCTGGCGGTCTGCCGGTAGGAGGCAATGGTGAGCCCGCCCACCAGCAGCAGGCCGGCGACAAAGGCCGGTGCGCCCAGCATCCAGGCCACGCAGCCCAGCAGGCAGGCCAGGGTATGGGTGCGCGTGCCCGCGGGAAGTTGCTGTTGGCCATGCATGCGCTCGCGCACCAGGCCGATCATCAGGCCCATGCCCAGCGCGGTCAGCAGGGCGTGCAGGGTTTCGTCACTCACCATCTTTAGCCCTCTCCTCAGTGGCTGGGCCGCGCGTGGCCCGCCAGCAGATCAGCGAACCCAGCGTGACCAGGGCCACGCCCTGCCAGAAGCTCCAGCCCGGCAGCACCTGCAGCAGCGCGCTGGCCACGAGTGCCGACAGCACCGGCGTGAAGTAGGAGGCCGCGGCCAGCACGGCCAGTCTGCCATGCTGGATGCCATGTTCCCAGCAGCTGTAGCCCAGGGCCGTCAGCGCTCCGGCCAGCAGCAGCTGCAAGGCGGTGAGCCAGGACCAGTGCAGGGCGGGGGCTGCATCCTGCGTGAACCAGTGCAGCCATAGTGCGGCGGCGGTCCAGCTCACGAACAGGCCCACGGCATTGAAACCCGCACCATGGCGGCGCGCCAGCAGCGAGTAGGCGGGCCACAGCAGGGCGGCCGCAAACCCCATGCCATAGGCCAGAGGGTTGCTGCGCACATGGCCCCACATGGCTGGCGCGCTGAAGGCATCGCCGCCCAGCACGCGCGCCAGGCCCCAGAGGCAGATTAGCAGGCCGGGCCACAACCACCAGCGCGCAGCCTGCTGGCCGCAGAGCACGGCCAGCGCTATGGTGAGGCTGGGCCAGAGGTAGTTGATGAGGCCTATCTCCATGGCCTGGCTGCGGTCATGGGCCAGGCCCACGGCCACGGAAAGGCAGATTTCATAGATCACGAACAGCGCGCCGCAGCCCCAGAGATAAATGGGCCGCATGCTGCGCCAGCGCGCGAGTTCCCGCCAGCCCCGGCGGCCGCGCGCCAGGGCGATGCAGAGCGCCGCCATGGTGTAGAGGCAGGCCGCTCCGCCCACGGCGCCCAGCGGCTCGGCCAGGGCGCGCATCAGGCCCACGGTGCAGCTCCAGCACAGCACGGCCAGCAGGCCGATCAGGGTGGCGCGGTGCTGCGGGTCGGGATTTGGGGGCATGGGTGCGGGCAGGAGTATCAGAACAATAGCTGCCCGCGCCCGTCAGATCTGGGGTTGCAGATGAAACGCCTGAAACCCCTTGGTGGCAAAGCGCGAGCTGCTATCCAAAAAGCATGTCACGCATTGTGCGCGCAGCTTACTGAATGGCCACCACGCCGGCCACGGCGCGCTTGCGCACGAACTGGTAGGCCACGCCCAGCAGCACAAACCACAGCGGCGTGACGATCAGCGCCTGGCGCGTATCGTCCTTGAGCGTGAGCAGTACCAGAATACCCGCGAAGAAGACCAGGCAGGCCACGCACATGGCCACGCCGCCGGGCATCTTGAACCTGGACGCCTGGTGCAGCGCCGCGCGCTGGCGGCGGTAGGCGATGTACGACAGCAGAATCAGCGACCAGACAAACATGAACAGAATGGCCGATACCGTGGTCACCAGGGTGAAGGCTTCCATCAGGTCGGGAATCATCCACATCAGGAAAGCGCCCGCCAGCAGGCAGATGCAGGAGAACATCAGGCCGCGCGAAGGCACGCTGCG
>JAFAIY010000427.1 GCA_019236485.1 Comamonas sp.
GGCAAGCCCGCCGAGATCCAGGTGAACCAGCGCGTGCTGGACGCCTATCTGGGCGGTGGCGACGACGAGGAGGCCGCAGCATGAGCGAGCAGAAATTGCTGGAACTGCGCGGCCTCAGCGTCTCCTACGGCCCTGTGGAGGCGGTGCATCAGGTCGATCTGGAGGTGCGCTGCGGCGAGATCGTGACCGTGATCGGCCCAAATGGTGCGGGCAAGACCACACTGCTGTCCGCGGCCATGGGTCTGCTGGCCTCCAGGGGCGAGATCGCTCTCGACGGCCAGCACATTGCCCGGCCCTCGGTGGAGGCCATGGTGGCGCACGGCGTGGCCCTGGTACCTGAAAAGCGCGAGCTGTTCGGCGAGATGTCGGTGGAAGACAATCTGCTGCTGGGTGGTTTTTCGCTGTGGCGCAAGGGCCGGCGCGACCAGGGCGCGCGCATGGAAGAGGTCTTCGCCATCTTTCCGCGCCTCAAGGAGCGCCGGGCGCAACTGGCCTCCACGCTCTCGGGCGGCGAGCGGCAGATGCTGGCCATAGGCCGTGCGCTCATGGCCAGACCGCGCCTGCTGATGCTGGATGAGCCTTCTCTGGGTCTGGCGCCGCTGATCGTCAAGGAGGTGCTGCAGGTGGTGGCCAGCCTGCGCAACCATGGGGTCTCGGTGCTGCTGGTGGAGCAGAACGCGCGCGCGGCGCTCAAGGTGGCCGACCGCGCCTATGTGCTGGAGATGGGGGCCGTGGCGCTCACGGGCCAGGCCAGGGATTTGCTGGGCGACCAGCGCATCATCGACACCTATCTGGGCATGGGCAACAAGGCGGCCGAAACCGTCTGAGCTGCCGCTACCGCGCCTGAAACGCAGCCCTTGGGCTGCGTTTTTTATGGCCCCATGTCATGCAAGCGTCATGGAAGTGACGCGCAGGCTTCATCTGGGTTTTCCACAATGACGGCACGCAGACACACCGCGTGGCACAGGCAGGCCACCAACTGCGTCCAACACTGAGAGGAAAGCAGACATGAGGCATCCCGAGGTACTTGATGCGCTGAACCAGCAGGCCATCACCGCACCACAGTCAGCACTTGCCCCGCTTTCTTCCCGCCCCGCACCGGCACCCGCTTTGCGCCTGCAGGTGCGCTGGGCACACCATCTGGATGAAGTCCGCCAGGCCCAGCGCCTGCGCTACCAGGTGTTCGCCGAGGAGATGGGCGCCGTGCTGCCGACTCCGGTGGCCGGCCACGACATCGATGCTTTCGACGATTTCTGCGAACACCTGATGGTCTGCGACGAAGAGCAGGACCGGGTGATAGGCACTTATCGCCTGCTGACACCCGCCCAGGCGCTGCGCGCCGGCGGCCTGTACAGCGATCAGGAGTTCGACCTGACGCCCATCAATGCCTGGCGCGGCCAGATGGTGGAGCTGGGCCGCAGCTGCGTGCACGCGGAACACCGCCAGGGCGGCGTGATCCTCGCGCTCTGGGGGGCGCTGGCCGAATTCATGCAGCGCAACCGGCTCGAGGCCATGGTCGGCTGCGCCAGCATTCCCATGCAGTACCCGGGCCTGGCCCATGGCGAAGGTCCGGCGCGCATCTGGCAGCAGCTGCGCCACAGCCATCTGGCCGAGCCCGAGCTCCAGGTTCGCCCCCGCGTGGCCCTGCCCGAGGAGCTAGCCCATATCAGCGACGTCGCCACGGACACGCTGAAAGTGGAGCCGCCAGCGCTGATCCAGGGCTATCTGCGCGCCGGCGCCAAGGTGCTGGGGGCGCCGGCCTGGGACAGCGACTTCAACACGGCGGACCTGCCCATCATGATGCGCATGCAGGATCTGCCGTCGCGCTATCGGCGATTGTTTGGCCGCGGCAAGAACTGAGATTCGATACAGCAGTCTCGCACGTGGGGCCGAAAAAGGTCTGCGGCCCTGCCGCAGACCCGGTGGCAAGCACTGCTCTCACGAGGCATGGGCTGTTTCATCGTCCAGGCCTTCGGCGAACAGGCCCATAGCCGAAATTCCCAGGCCCAGCATGATGAAGACATAGGCGGCGGTGGCCAGGCCCAGGCTCAGGCTGTAAGCCCATTGCAGGACGGAGCAGGCCAGGCCCCAGTGCTCGTAAAGAATGCTGCACTGGCTGCTGGCCGGCATATGCACATACCAGGTGATGGCAATCCACATCAGCACCAGCATCTCGACGATGGTGCGCAGCTTGTGCGGCGGCGTCTGATGTGCATTCAGCAGCAGCACCAGGGGAATGGCGCCGCCCCACACAAACATCATCAGCCAGCTGGCGGCCGGCATCAGGGCCAGAACATGCTGCAGCCAAGCCATCTTGGGCAGCTCGTTGATGGCGGCCAGAACGTCCCAGACGAAAGGCAGGGCCAGGCCTGCGATCGCCAAGCTGGCCAGCGCCAGAGCGCGCAAAAAATGGCGTTGCTTGTGGGCGGGGTGTTGGGTGGCGTCGTCAGGCATGGCTCACCTCCTTGTGGTTCCGGCGGGCCGCAGCGGTCGACGCATGCAAGGCGGGCAAGAGCAGAAAACTGCGGTGGCGCCTGGGTTGTGGGCGCTTCCAGTCTAGACCGTTTGCCGCCTCCGCGCCAGAGGATGGCTGCTGCGCCTACAGCAGTTTGAGCGCATCCAGAAGCTCGCTCCTGGTGAGCAGCTCGGTCATGACCACGGGAGGCTTGCCCGGCGCATACAGCACATAGACGGGCACGCCGTTGCGGCCCAGCTCATACAGGGCCTGGGTGATGGCCGGGTCCTGGCGCGTCCAGTCGGCGCGCAGCAGCTGCACCTGGTGCTGCTCGAAGGCGCTCAGCACTTCGGCGCTGTTCAGCGTGGTGCGCTTGTTGACCTGGCAGGTCACGCACCAAGCGGCGGTGAAGTCCACAAACACGGGGCGATTGGCCGCCTGCAGCGACTTGAGCTTCTCTGCCGACCAGGGTTGCCAGAGCTCGCTGGTTTCGCTCTGCGCCGCGGCAGGCGGCTGGGCACCGAGCAGCGGCAGGGCGTGATAGCCGATGCCGGCGGTCAGCAACAGGGTCAGGCCGGTGAGCACGACGCGGCTTCTGCCGACCAGGCTCAGGGCCCAGACCAAGGCCGCCAGAACCAGCAGCAGGGCCAGCAGCGCCGCCGCAGCGTCCACGCCGCTTTGATGGCCCAGCACCCAGACCAGCCAGATTACGGTGGCAAACATGGGGAAGGCCATGGCATGACGGAAGGTCTGCATCCAGGCGCCGGGCCGGGGCAGCCAGCCCACTACGGCGGGCCAGAAGCTGGCCAGCACATAGGGCAGTGCCATGCCTATGCCCAGGGCCGCAAACACGGTGAGCGCCTGCGCCATGGGCATGTCGATCGCAAAGCCCAGCGAGGCGCCCATGAACGGCGCCGTGCAGGGCGAGGCAATGGCCACGGCCAGCACGCCGGAGAGGAAGGAGTCCAGCACGGGGCTGCGCAGCTGCAGGCCGGCCAGCCCGCCGGGCAGCATATTGCCGAACTCGAAAAAGCCCGCCAGATTCAGGCCCAGCACCGTGAACAGCGCGGCCAGCAGCGCCACGACCACGGGCGACTGCAGCTGGAAGCCCCAGCCCAGCTGCTGGCCCGCGGCGCGCAGGCCCAGCAGCAGGGCGCCCAGGGCCAGAAAGGACAGCACCATGCCCGCCGCATAGGCCAGGCCGCTCAGGCGCTGGGTGCGCCGGCTCTGGCCATGGCCCGCAAAGCCCAGCACCTTGATGGCCAGCACCGGGAATACGCAGGGCATGAGATTGAGGATCAGGCCGCCGATCAGTCCTCCCAGCAGTGCGCCCCAGAGATCGGTGGCGCTTGCGGCGGCGGGGGCCGGCATGGAGGTCGCAGCCTTGTTGGCCTCGAGTGCGGCGGCCAGGGCCGGCGAGACGCTGGCGACGGTCGCCGGCGTCCACTGCCCGTCCACAGCCAGCGTGCTGCGCCAGGCAGTGACTTCGCCCCGGTCCAGCGCCGCGGCGCGCTCGCCCGCGGGCAGGGCCAGCACGATGGCCAGCTGCTTGGGGGTATCGCCGCGCAGCTCGGACAGCGGCAGGCCTTCGGCGACCCAGGTATCGCCCTCCCAGCGCTGCTGCCAGTCCTTGCCGGACTCGGCCGCATGCCTGAAGGTCTCGGCATTTTCGGGATAGAACTCCAGGGTCTTGCCCTTTAGCGCCGCGGGCAGGCCGGGAACGCGCAGGCTCAGGCGCTCATCGGGCTGCTTGGCGCTGCCGTCGCCCGGCTTGACGAGGGCCTGGCCCTGCTCCTTGAGGCTGGCCGGCTGCTGTGCTTGGGCCTTGAGAAAGTCCTCGCTGTGGGTGGCCGTCGTGCCCTGCACGGGAATCTGCAGCGTGAACTCGCCGTTCTCGGGAATGCATTCCACGCGGCAGATCAGCCAGCTGGCCGATAGCCGCAGCTCGACCATGCCCGAGGCCGGAGCCTTGAAGTCGGGAGCGACCTTGACGGGCACGGGCAGCAGCACGGATTTTTCGTAGCCGTAGTTGACCAGCGGGCCCACGCGCAGGACATGGGGCACGGGCCAGTCTATGGGGCCGGCGCTCAGGCCCGCGGGCAACTGCCACTGCAGCTCGGTAGGCAGGCCGGAGTCCCCCGCGTTCTTCCAGTAGGTATGCCAGCCCGGCTCATGCTCGAGCTTGAGGCCCAGCCAGAACGTCTGGCCCGCGGCCACGCCCTCGGGCGCCTGGGCGACCAGCTCGGCGCGCACCCGCGGTGTCTGCACCACGGCCGCAGCGGCCGAGGTTTTGAGATGAATTTGCGCGAAAGCGCTGGTGGATATTGCGCTTGCAGCTATCAAAAACAGGGCGTACAGCCAGAGCACTAGCGGCTGGCGGCGGGCGTGGATTGAAAAATGTGCGGACTGCATGACCTTGATGAGAGCCTGAGGCGGTGATTTGGTTCCGGAAGCGCGGGGGCGGCCCCAGTATCGCGAGCCCGGATTAAGCCTGCATGAGATGCCACGGCGCTATTTGTCTGCGGCCGGGGCCGGGTCTGCGGCGGGCTTCGGCTGGGGGGCCGAGGCCGCCATGCTGCGCGGCAGTATGTGTGCCCTGCGCCAGTTGCCCCAGCGGTAATAGGCCAGCGTCATCAGCATGGAGCACAGGGAGCTGATGGGAAAGCTCCACCAGATCGCATCGACGCCCAGCATGGGCTGCAGCCACCGGGCCAGGGGCACGCGTATGCCCCACATGGCGATGGCCAGGATGAGCAGCGGCGCCATGACGGCGCCCGTGGAGCGCACCACGCCGGCCAGCACAAAGGTCACGCCGAAGAACAGAAAGGAGCCGATGGCGATATGGTTGAGATGGCGCGCGACCTCCAGCGAGGCGCTGCCGGAGGGCAGAAACCAGCCCAGCACCAGGCGGTCCAGCAGCACGATGAGCACGATCAGTCCGCCCGTCATCACGATATTGCCCAGCATGCCGGCACGCGCCGTGGCGTTCACCCGCCTCCACAGGCCGGCGCCGACGTTCTGCGCGGCCATGGAGGAGCAGGCCGCACCTATGGCCATGGCCGGCATCTGCACATAGGTCCACAGCTGCAGCGCCGCGCTATAGGCCGAGGCGGTCTGCACGCCATGCACATTGACCAGGGAGATCATGGCAATCATGGCCAGCGAGATCATCACGATCTGCATGCCCATGGGCAGGCCTTTGACGACCAGGGTGCGCACTATCGCCATATCGGGCAGGAACAGGCCGAACTGCCTGCGCCCTATCCACAGCGGATGGCGCCGCCAGCGCAGCCAGCAGACCAGGGCCACGAAGCTCAGGCCGTTGGCGATCAGGGTGGCCAGGGCCGAGCCCTGTATGCCCAGCCGCGGCACCGGGCCCCAGCCAAAGATCAGCAGCGGGTTGAGGGCCATGTCCAGCACCACGACCAGCAGCAGAAACCAGAACGGCGTTCGGGTATCGCCGGCGCCGCGCAGGGCTGCGGTCACGAAGGTGAACATGAACAGCATGGGCAGGGCCAGGAAGATGATCTTCAGATAGGCCTCGGCCAGGGGCAGGGCGGCCTCGGGCGTGCTCATCCACTGCATCAGGTGGCGCGCCAGCGGCCAGCCCAGCAGCGCGACCAGCGTCGAGACCACGGCGAAGAAGGTGGCGCTGCTGCCCAGGATGCGCTTGGCCTGGCCTAGGTCGTGCGCGCCCATGGACTGGGCGATCAGGATATTGGTGGCCATGCTGATGCCGAACATCGCGCCTATCAGCGCAAACATGATGTTGTTGGCATTGGCGGTGGCCGTCAGCGCGGCCTCGCCCAGGTGGCCGCCGACCCAGACGGCATTGACCGAGCCGTTGAGCGACTGCAGCACATTGCCGGCCAGAATGGGCAGCGCAAAGACCAGCAGGGTGCTGGCGATGGGGCCCTGGGTCAGATCCCGGGTCGGCGACCTGGGTTTGGCGTGGGTTGCGTCCTGGCGCTGGACGCTTGCGGAGGCTTCGGACATGGTCCGATTGTGAGGCCTGCGGCCCGAGTCGTGTCGGCGTTCTGCGGAGGCGGCTACGATGGCGGCATGAGCAATATCCCGTCTTCCGCGGCGCGCTGGCCGTCGCGCTTCTGGGCCCAGGTATCGGCCTACGATTTCGCGCTGGCGCAGGGCAACGGGCTGGCGGCCGACACCGTGGCCGTGCTGCCCGTGGGGGCCGTGGAGCAGCATGGGCCGCATCTGCCGCTGTCGGTGGATGCCAGCCTGACCGAGGGCGTGATCGCCGCAGCCCTGCCGCTGCTGCCCGCCGGCCTGCCCGTGCTGTTCCTGCCGCCGCAGAACATAGGCCTGTCGGTGGAGCACAGCCACTATGCGGGCACCCTGAGCCTGCAGCCCGCCACCCTGCTGGCGCTGTGGACGGAGCTGGGCGCCTGCGTGGCGCGCGCCGGGGTGAAGAAGCTGCTGCTGCTCAACGGCCATGGCGGCCAGGTCAGCGTGATGGACATCGTGGCGCGCGAGCTGCGCATCCGGCATGGGCTGCTGGTCTACAGCGCCAGCTGGTTCGGCCTGGTAGACGACGAGGCCAACCGGCAGTTCTGCGCCCACGAGCACCGCTTCGGTATCCACGGCGGCGAGGTCGAGACCTCGATGATGCTGCATCTGGCGCCGCAGAGCGTGCATATGGAGCGCGCGCAGAATTTCGCTTCCACCTCCGAGGAGCGCGCCAAGAAATACCGTTTGATAGGCAACGGCAAAAGCGCCAAGCTGGGCTGGGCGATCGAGGACTACAACCCCGCGGGCGCCGTGGGCAACGCCGCGGCCGCCACGGCCGAGCGCGGCGCGGCCATGGTGGGCTCATCGGCCCAGGGCCTGGTGCAGCTGTTGCAGGAAATCCATGCTCTGCCCTTGGGCACCGTGGGACAGTCCCCTAAGCCGCTGTAAACAGGGCCTGAAGCCGGCACTGCCCAGGCGAGACGCCGCCGAGCAAGAGCCGCCTGGCGGCGTAGCCGCTCAGGGGGCTACTGTTTAGGGATTTTGGCTGCCGTGATCACCTCGCCCCAGCGCCTGATTTCGGACTGTAGCAGCCTGGCGGTCTGCTCGGGCGTGCTGGCCTGGGCCTGGACATTGAGTTCGCGCAGCTTCTTGGCCACTTCGGGATGGTTCACGGACGTGGTGATTTCCTGGCTCAGACGCGCAATCACCGGGGCCGGGGTCTTGGAGGGCGCGGCCAGGGCGTTCCAGGACGAGGCGACAAAGCCTTTGACGCCGGACTCCTGGGCCGTGGGCACGCCGGGCAGCAGCGGCGAGCGTTTGTCGCCGGTGATGGCCAGCAGGTTC
>JAFAIY010000434.1 GCA_019236485.1 Comamonas sp.
GCGGCACGGGCCAACTGGCGCTGCGCGGCGAATTTCCGAACAAGGACGGCCTGCTGCTGCCCGGCATGTATGTACGCGTGACCGTGGCCCAGGGCCAGGACCCGGCCGCCATTCTCGTGCCCCAGCGCGCGGTGCAGCGCGGCAGCGACGGGCTGGCCCATGTGCTGGTGCTCGACGAGCAGGGCGTGGTGCAGTCCCAGAGCGTGAGCACCGGCGCCATGTATGGCTCCGAATGGCATATCACCGAAGGCCTGAAGGAAAACGCCAGGGTGCTGGTCGGCGGACTTGCTGCGGCCGTGCCAGGCACCAAGGTGCAGATCAGAGCCGCCGAGGCCGCCAAAGACACGGCAGCCACCGCAAAAAAGTGAGCGATTGGCGCTGACCCATCAAGCGCCTAGTTCCAGAAAGACAAGCCTTATTCAAGGATAGACAATGTCCCGGTTTTTTATTGATCGCCCCAAGCTGGCCTGGGTGGTCGCGATCTTCATCCTGCTTGCCGGCCTGCTGGCGATTCCGGCACTGCCGGTGGCCCAGTTCCCCAATGTCGCGCCGCCGCAGATCTCCATTTCGGCGACCTATCCGGGCGCATCGGCGACCACGGTGATGGAGTCGGTGACCAGCGTCATCGAGGAGGAGCTCAACGGCACCAAGGGTCTGCTGTACTTCGATTCGTCCAGCGGTGCCACGGGTCTGGCCGAAATCACGGCCACCTTCGCGCCTGGTACCGATCCCGCACTGGCTCAGGTCGAGGTGCAGAACCGCATCAAAAAGGCCGAAGCCAGACTGCCCGCATCGGTGATGCAAATGGGTCTGCAGGTCGAGCAGGCCAGCGCCAATTTTCTGCTGATCTATTCGCTGACCTACAAGGGCGACGACAGCGGCAGGAACGAGGTGCGGCTGTCCGACTACGCGGTGCGCAATATCAACAACGAGATCCGCCGCGTGCCCGGTGTGGGCAAGGTGCAGTTCTTCGGCGCCGATGTGGCCATGCGGGTCTGGGTCGATCCGCAAAAGCTGCTGGGCTACGGACTGTCGGTGGCCGATGTGAATGCGGCCATTGCCGCGCAGAACGCCCAGGTGCCGGCCGGCAGCTTCGGCAGCCAGCCCGGTTCGTCCGAGCAGGAACTCAGCGCCACCATCGCCGTCAAGGGCACGCTGAGCTCGCCAGAGGAGTTCGGTCAGATCGTGCTGCATGCCAAGGCCGACGGCTCGGTGGTGCACCTGGCCGATGTGGCGCGTCTTGAGGTCGGCCAGCTCGATTACAGCTTCGCCTCGCGCGAGGACGGCCACAAGGGCGTGGCCGCCGCCGTGCAGCTGGCTCCGGGCGCCAATGCCATGCAGACCGCCAAGGCCGTCAAGGCGAGGCTGGACCAGCTGTCGCAGAACTTCCCGGCCGACATCCAGTACTCCGTGCCCTATGACACTTCTCGCTTCGTCGAAGTGGCCATCGGCAAGGTGATCCAGACCCTGGTCGAAGCCGTGGTGCTGGTGTTCCTGGTGATGTGGCTGTTCCTGCAGAACCTGCGCTATACGCTGATTCCCACCATCGTGGTGCCGGTGTGCCTGGCCGGCACGCTGGGCGTGATGTATGCGCTGGGCTTCTCGGTCAATATGATGACCATGTTCGGCATGGTGCTGGCCATCGGCATCCTGGTCGACGACGCCATCGTGGTGGTGGAGAACGTCGAGCGCATCATGGCCGAGGAGGGGCTGTCGCCGCTGGCGGCCACCGTGAAAGCCATGCAGCAGGTGTCGGGCGCGATTGTCGGCATCACCCTGGTGCTGGTGGCCGTGTTCCTGCCCCTGGCCTTCATGAGCGGTTCGGTGGGCGTGATCTACCGGCAGTTCTCGCTGTCGCTGGCGGTGTCCATCCTGTTCTCGGGCCTGCTGGCGCTGACCTTCACGCCGGCGCTGTGCGCCACGCTGCTCAAGCCCATTCCCCAGGGCCATCACGAGGAGAAGAAAGGCCTTTTCGGCTGGTTCAACCGCCACTTTGCCAGGCTGACCGAGCGCTTTTCTCGGCTCAATCAGCGTCTGGTTAAGCGCACGGGCCGCTACATGCTGATCTACGCGGCCATCGTGGGCGGGCTGGGCTTTGCCTATACGCGCATGCCCGAGTCCTTTGTGCCTTACGAGGACATGGGCTACTACATCGTCAGCGTGCAGCTGCCGCCCGGCGCGACCGAGGCACGTACCGAGGCCGTGGTACGCGATATGGAAGCCTATGTGCAAAGCCGCCCCGCCACGGCTCAGGCCGAGTTCCTCATGGGCTACAGCTTCTCGGGCATGGGGCAGAACGCAGCCATGGCCTTTGTCACGCTCAAGGACTGGTCGCAGCGCGGTAAGGGCCAGGCATCCTGGGACGAGGTCCAGGCCTTCAATCAGCGCTTTGCCAGCCTGTCCGACGGTACCGCCATGGCCGTGGACCCGCCGCCCATAGACGGCCTGGGTAATTCGGGCGGCTTTGCGCTGCGCCTGCAGGACCGCGCCAATCTGGGCCGCGAGGCCCTGGTCGCCGCGCGTGACGAGCTGCTGAAGAAGGCCAATGCCTCGCCGGTGATCGCCTACGCGATGATGGAAAACCTCGAAGACGCGCCGCAGCTGCGCCTGGACATAGACCGGCGTAAGGCCCAGGCCCAGGGTGTGGGCTTTTCCAGCATCAGCGCCGTGCTGTCCACGGCCTATGGCTCGGCCGTGATCAACGAGTTCCCGAACGCGGGGCGTCTGCAGCGCGTGGTGGTGCAGGCCGACACGGCGGCGCGCATGACGCCCGAGGATCTGCTGCGCCTGTATGTGCCCAACGTCCAGGGCGAGCAGGTGCCGCTGGCCTCTTTTGCGACCGTGGACTGGGAACTGGGGCCGGTGCAGATCTCGCGCTACAACGGCTACCCGGCCTTCCGCATCGCGGGCGATGCCAAGCCCGGCCACACCACAGGCGAGGCCATGGCCGAGCTCGAGCGCATCATGGGCGAGATGCCGCGCGGCATAGGCTATGAATGGACGGCGCTGTCCTATCAGGAAAAGGCCGCGGGCGCGCAGGCACCCAAGCTGTTTGCGCTGGCCATCGTCGTGGTGTTCCTGCTGCTGGTGGCCCTGTACGAAAGCTGGAGCATTCCTGCGGCCGTGATGCTGATCGTGCCCATAGGCGCGCTGGGCTCGGTGCTGGCCACCTCGGCCGTGGGCCTGTCCAACGATGTGTATTTCAAGGTCGGCCTGATCACCATCATCGGCCTGGCGGCCAAGAACGCCATCCTGATCGTGGAGTTCGCCAAGGATCTGCACGAGCGCGGCCATTCGCTGGCGGAGGCGGCGCTGCAGGCGGCCCGCCTGCGCTTCCGCCCCATCGTGATGACCTCGCTGGCCTTCATTCTAGGCGTGGTGCCGCTGGCGCTGGCCACGGGTGCGGGTGCCTCCAGCCAGGCCGCCATCGGCATAGGCGTGATCGGCGGCATGCTCAGCGCCACCTTGCTGGGCGTGCTGTTTGTGCCCATCTTTTTTGTCTTCGTGCTCTCGCTGTGGCGCAAGCGCCGTGTCGAGCCCGAGGCGAGGAACACAAAGTCCGAAGGAGAACCCGCATGAACGGACATAACATGCGCGCAGCGGCGCTGTCGCTGATTGCCATCGCGTTGGCCGGCTGCTCTTTTGCGCCGACCTATGACAGACCCGCGGCGCCCATTCCCAGCGCCTGGAGCGCGGCCTCTGCAGCCTCGGCTGCATCGGCGGCGAGCCTGCACTGGAAGGATTTTGTGACCGACGAGCGCCTGCGCTCGCGCATCGATACGGCGCTGGCCAACAACCGCGACCTGCGCCAGGCGCTGCTCAATGTGCAGGCCGCGCGTGCGGCCTACCGCGTGCAGCGCGCTGACCAGTTGCCCAGCCTGGAGATGCAGGCCGGCGGCAGCCGCCAGCGCCTGCCTGCCGACCTGAGCGGCACGGGTGCGGCCACGGTGCAGAGCAACTACCAGACAAGCGCCGGGCTGATGGCTTTCGAGCTCGACCTGTTCGGCCGCGTGCGTTCGCTGTCCGAGGCCGCGCAGATGGAATACCTGGCCACCGAGGCGGCCACGCGCAGCGTGCAGATCAGCCTGATCGCCGAGGTGATACAGGCCTCGCTGGCGCAGGACAGCGCGCGGCAGCGCCAGGCCTTGGCGCTGCGCACCTTGCAGGCGCGCGAGAAGGAATGGCAGCTGGTGAGCGAGCGCCGCAAGACGGGCACGGCCAGCCGTCTGGACGAGCAGGAAGCCCAAGGCCTGCTCGAGCTCGCACGCGCCGATGTCGAGCGCTTCGAGCGCGAGCTGCGCCAGGCCGGCAACGCCCTGGACTGGCTGGTGGGCGATGGCGCGGTGCAGGCGGCAGCGGAACTGAGCGCCACGCCCATGGTGCAGGAGATCGGCGCGGGCCTGCCTTCGGATCTGCTGCTGCAGCGCCCCGACATCCGCGCCGCCGAATACCAGCTGCGCTCGCGCAATGCGAGCATAGGCGCGGCGCGCGCGGCCTTCCTGCCGCGCATCTCGCTCACGGGCTCCTATGGTTCGGCGAGCGCCGAGCTCTCCGATCTGTTTGCGGGCGGCCAGCGCTCCTGGTCCTTCATGCCCCAGCTCAGCCTGCCGATTTTTGATGGCGGCCGCAACCGGGCCAATCTGGAAATCGCGCAGCTGCGCAAGGACATGGCCGTGGCCGCCTACGAGCGCAGCATACAGACGGCGTTCCGCGAGGTCGGCGACGCTCTGGCCGCCGTAGACACCCTGCGGCGCGAGGAGCTGGCGCGCCAGCGCCTGGTGCAGACCAGCGCGACTACGCTCAAGCTCGCCGAGCTGCGCTATCGCGCCGGGGTGGACAGCCATCTGCGCTATCTGGATGCGCAGCGCACGGACTTCGCGCAGCAGATGGCGCTGATCGAGGTCAGCGCGCAGCGGCAGATGGCCCTGGCCACACTGTTCAAGGCGCTGGGCGGCGGCTGGCAGGCGAGCCCGGGCGCACAGAGCTGAGCCGCTTATGCGGCGTCCAGCACCAGGCCCGGCACGCGAATCCAGCCTTCCATCAGAATGCGCGCGCTGCGGCTCATCAAGGCCTTGATGACCTGCCATTCGCCGTTGAGCTGCCTGGCCTCGGCGCCCACGCGCAGCGTGCCGCTGGGGTGACCAAAGCGCACGGCCTGGCGCTCGCCGCCGCCGGCGGCCAGATTGACCAGTGTGCCGGGGACGGCCGCCGCCGTGCCTATGGCCACGGCGGCCGTGCCCATCATGGCGTGGTGCAGCTTGCCCATGGACAGGGCGCGTACGACCAGATCGATGTCCTCTGCCGCAATCGCCTTGCCGCTGGACGCGGTATAGCTTTGGGCCGGGCCTACGAAAGCGATCTTGGGCGTGTGCTGGCGCGTGGCGGCCTCGCTCAGATCCTGGATCAAACCCATGCGCATCGCACCGTGGGCGCGTATGGTCTCGAACCTGGCCAGAGCCTCGGCATCGTTGTTGATGGCATCCTGCAGCTCGCAGCCCGTATAGCCCAGGTCCTTGGCGTTGAGGAAGATGGTGGGAATGCCCGCATTGATCATGGTAGCCGCAAAGCTGCCCACGCCGGGCACATCGAGCCGGTCCACCAGATTGCCCGTGGGGAACATGGCGCCGCCGTCCTCGCCCTCGTCGGCGGGATCGAGGAATTCCAGCGGCACCTCGGCGGCCGCAAAGGTCACGCCGTCGAGCTCGAAGCCGCCGGTTTCCTGCACCTGGCCGTCGGTGATGGGCACATGGGCGACGATGGTCTTGGCGATATTGGCCTGCCAGATGCGGATGCTGGCCACGCCGTTGTGCGGAAGCCTGGCGGCATCAACCAGCCCCATGTGAATGGCACAGGGACCGACGGCCGCGCTCAGATTGCCGCAGTTGCCGCTCCAGTCCACGAAGGGCTTGTCGATAGAGACCTGGCCGAACAGATAGTCCACATCATGCCCGGCGCGCGTGCTTTTGCTGAGGATCACGCCCTTGCTGGTCGATGACGAGGCATTGCCCATGCCGTCGATCTGCTTGCCATAGGGGTCGGGGCTGCCCAGGGCGCGCAGAAAAATGGCATCGCGTACGGGGCCCGGTTGCCGGGCCGCTTCGGGCAGATCCTGGAGCTTGAAGAACACGCCTTTGCTGGTGCCGCCGCGCAGATAGGTGGCGGGGATGCGGATTTGAGGACGTTCAGACATGAAAGTGGCAAACGAACTAGGTTTGGAAAGCCCGGCCAAGAAGCCGGGCGTCGGATTTAGTGGAACAGCTTGAGCTGTTCGGGGCGTGGCCTGGCCGGTGGTTTTAGCGCCCAGCGATGCAGCACCTCGTAGTGAAAGTCCTTGCCGCTGCCGCTTCGCTCCACCAGCTGAATCTCATCAATCAGCCAGTCAAGCGGCCCAATGGGCAAGGTGGGCAGGCCATAGGGTGCGCGGTAGCTGATGGTGATATGAGGTCGGTGCCCGCCGTCTTTGAGGCCGAAAGGCTTTAGCTCGGCTTGCAGCGTTTCCAGCATGTGACCGAAAGGCTTGGGGCGGCCGCAGGCCTGGAAGGACCAGTGAATGTGCTCGCCTTTATCACCACGAATGCGGTTAAAGCTGAGTTCAAAGGCAGTCTGCTCAGACTGAGCAGCATCACCTGCGGCCATCAAGGCCAGTAGTGCCTGCTCGCAAGTGTCAAACGGGCCGCACAGGGTCTGGTGCCAGTGGGGCGGTGCAAACAGCCGCCAGCCCAGTTCATCGTCCAGACCCAGTGCATGAACCTGGGCACGCATGTGTTCACGTAGCCAAAGGTTGGGCTGGGACACAATCATTACGCGCGCCTGGTTCATAGCGACTCCTTAGCTGACGAGTTCAGCAGAGGCGGTCTTGGCTGCTGTGCTGTCGGCCAGAAAGTCCTGGGCAAAACGCTGCAGCACACCGCCAGCTTCGTAGATCGAAACCTCTTCTGCGGTATCGAGGCGGCAGGTCACCGGCACTTCGGTGCGGGCACCTGTCGTACGGTAGATGTGCAGTGTAAGCCTGGCGCGCGGCTGGCGCTGGCCGATGACATCGAAGGTCTCGGTGCCATCCAGACCCAGGGTGTGGCGGGTGGTGCCGGGCAGGAATTCCAGCGGCAGCACGCCCATGCCTATCAGATTGGTGCGGTGTATGCGCTC
>JAFAIY010000073.1 GCA_019236485.1 Comamonas sp.
TTTGTCCATGGTCAGTCAGGCTGTGTAGTGATCCACCAGCAAGGCTGCAAACAGCAGGCTCAGATGAATCAGGGAAAAGCGGAAGGTCTTGCGTGCCAGCGCATCCGAATAGTTGCGCAGCAGAGCCCAACCATAACCGCAAAACCCCAACCCTAGGATCACTGCGGCAAACAGCAGCATCGGCCCTGGCACTGCACGCTCCTCCTTGAGCCGAATCGTCCAGAGGCCTAGCCAAGCGCATAACGCAGGACACGAACACCGGACAGTGCTCATGGCAAAAGCAAGATCCAACTGCAAATTGTTCGCGCTAGATCAAAGCCCTGCGACTTACCCCGGTGACACAATTACATTTAGTTTCTTTTAAGACGACCTGGCTCTAGGCTGTCCTGTTCTCCCGACACCCCATGTGCATGCCCATGCATGGCGGACCTCGTCGGGCCATCCTCACGCGACCGGCCGCGCCCGTCACCATGATCCTGCCAACCACGCGCGCCCCCAAGGGCTGCAACACCTGCGCCCGCGAGCGGCATTGCCTGCTAGGCCGCCTGCCGAGCGATGTGCACCGGTTGTGGCAGCCACATATCACTGAAAAAAGCTTTCACAAGGGCGAGCTGTTGTTGCAGCAAGGTCGCATCGCCACAGAGCTCAAGATCATCAAGGTCGGCACGGCCCTGGTGCTGCGCCAGGGCGAAGACGGTCTGCAGCGCCCCGTGGGACTGTTCGGCAGCGCGCAGACGCTGGGCAGCGCGGCCCTGCTCGGCGAGCCGGCCCAGCTATCCTGCCAGGCCATTGCACCGGGCCGCGCCTGCGTGGTGCCAATCGAGACCATAGAACGGCTGGGCCTGGTCGATGTGGCTTTGCTCCAGGCGCTGGCTGCGGGCTATGCGCGCTCCCAGGCCCAACTGGCCGACTGGGCACACATCGTGCGCATACGCGGAGCGACCGGACAGCTCGCGGCGGCACTGCTGCTGCTGGCACGCGTACAGGGCAGCAGCCTCGTACGCCTGCCCAGTCATGCCATCCTGGCCGACCTGCTTGCGACCACGCGCGAAACGATTGCCCGCAGCCTGCGCAGCCTGGCCCAGCAAGACGGCGTGCTGCGGCGCGACCGCTGGCATTGCGAAATCCATGCGCCGGCACTGCTGGCGCTGAGCGCGGCCGGACGTGCGCCGCGCTGATCAGCACGGGACCGCCATCGAACTGGGCGCCGCATGGCGCAGCCGCGCGATCTCCCACGCCGGCACGGCCTTGGAGTACAGCCAGCCCTGGTAGGCATCGCAGCCCCAGCGATGCAGACAGCGCAGTTGTCCGGGCCGCTCCACACCTTCGGCCACCACCCTCAGGCCCAGGGTCTTGGCCAGGGCAATGACCGCTTGGACGATCTTGGCATCGGCTTCGCTGTGCAGCATGGGGCCGATGAAGGCCCGGTCGATCTTGATGCTGGACACCGGCAGCAGCCGCAGATGGGCCAGGGACGAGTAGCCCGTGCCGAAGTCGTCGAGCACCACGCACACGCCCAGTGCCTGCAGGCTGAACAGGATCTGGCGCGCCTGCTCGGGGTCGGTCATGGCGGCGGATTCGGTGACTTCGAGTTCGAGCAGGTGGGGCGGCGCACCATGGGTTCGCAAGCTGTGCTCCAGTCGCTGGGCCAGATCGCTCTGGCGCAGCTGCTGTGCCGACAGGTTCACGGCCACGCGCAGCGGCGTACCCGCCTGCGCCCATGCGGCGATCTGGCGGCAGGCCGCGTCGATCACCCAGGCGCCCAGGGCGAGGATCAGCCCGGTGGACTCGGCCACGGGCACAAAGCGGTCGGGCGAAACCGATCCCAGCTCATCGTCATGCCAGCGCAGCAAGGCTTCCACGGCCTGCAGCTGCCCGGTCTCCACATCGACCTGCGGCTGGTAATGCAGCATGAGTCCGTCATTCTCCAGCGCCAGCTTGAGGCGCTCATGCAGCAGCACCTTCTCGGCCATGGCCTGGCCCATGTGCCGGGCATACAACGCGTAGTGGCCGCGTCCGCACTGCTTGGCCTGGTACATGGCCATGTCGGCATAGCGCATCAGCGTGGCGGCGTCGCGCGCATCCTCGGGAAACATGGCCACCCCCATGCTGGCGCCGAAGCTCAGCTCGAAGTGATTGATACGACATGGCAGGCAAAGGACTCGCAGCAGGGCGTCGATAGTCTGGGTGAGCACCGGCAGGCTGACGCAAGGCAGCAGCACGGTGAACTCGTCGCCGCCCATGCGTCCCAAAGTGCCGGCCTCGCCGAGCACGCCGCGCAGCCGGCAGGCCACCTCGATCAGCACCTGGTCGCCGGCCGCATGACCATAACCGTCGTTGATCGCCTTGAAGTCGTCGAGATCGAGCAGCAGCAGCGCAAAGACCTCACCCGAGCGCTCCGCCGCCACAATGGCCTGCTCCAGCCGCTGGCCGAATTGCCAGCGGTTGAACAGGCCCGTAAGCGTATCGTGCGTGGCTTGGTAGTGCATGCGTGCCTCAAGCTGGCGCACCTCGGACATGTCGCGCACAAAGGCCACGGCCGCTCCACCCCGCGTCGGCGAATGCCCTACAGCGATATCGACCGGCAGCACCTCGCCGTTTTTACGCGCCAGCCGCAGCTTGCGTCCCAGGCCCATGGGGCGCCTGAAGGGGCCGTCGAAGTAGTTCCCCATCTGCTGTACATGGGCCTGGCGTTCGGCTTGCGGCAGCAGCATATTGACCGTACCGCCGATCAACTCGCGCGCGCTATAGCCCGACATGGCCTCCAGGGCTGCATTGACCATGAGGATCGTGCCGCCTCGGTCCACAAGCAGGATGCCGTCGGGCGCAGCATCGAGCGCGGCACGCTTGAGTCCATCTTCCAGCGAATCGCAGCTGGCAGGGCATTCGGCCAGAGGCCGGCAAATCGGCAGGCAACCCATGGCTTAGCCCTGAAACACCGATGCGGCCTCGTCGAGGCGCGCGGCCTGCAGCGCCAGCGTTTCGGTCAGCTGCGTTCCCTGGCGCACCAGCTCGGCGTTTTGCTGGGTCATCTGTTCGAGCTGCCCCACGGCTTGGTTGATCTGTTCCATGCCCGCAGCCTGTTCCTGGCTGGCCAGGCGTATGTCCTGCACCAGTCCCGCCAGGCCCTGCATGGAGGCCACTACACCCTGCATGGTTCCACCCGCCTGCTCGGCCACGCGAAAGCCCTGGAGCACCTGGTTTTGCGATTCGTCGACCACCGCCTTGATGTCGCGTGCGGCCTGGGCGCTTTTTTGCGACAAGGCCCGCACCTCGGCCGCCACCACAGCAAAGCCCTTGCCATGCTCGCCGGCACGGGCCGCCTCCACGGCCGCATTCAGCGCCAGCAGATTGGTCTGAAAAGCGATCGAGTCAATCAGGGTGCTGATCTCGCTCACGCGCTGACTGGCCCGAGTCACACCCTGCATGGTCTGCACCAGCTGCGCCACCACTGCCGCACCGTCACTGGCGGACTGCACGCTGCGCCCAGCGCTGTCGGCGGCATGGCTGGCCTTTTCGCTGTTGCTCTGTATGGCCACCGTGAGCTGCTCCATCGCCTGCGCGGCCTGCTCCAGGCTCGCTGCCGCAGCCTCGGTACGCGCGCTCAAATGACTGTGTCCCTGATGCAGCTCTTCGGCGCATGAGTGCACACGGCCTGCCTTACCCTGGATATCACCGACCAGCGAATTCAGATTCAATCCGGCCTGTTGGACCGAGCGCATCAGCTCACCGATCTCGTCCATGCGCTCACTCTGCTGCGGCTGGGCGAGCTGGCCGCTGGCCACCGCCCGCGCCTGCACCAGCACCGCGCACAAGGGCGCAACCACTTCTGCCTGCAGCCGCCACATGATCAGGGTCGTGGACAGCAGCCACAGCATGAGCACGGGCAGCAGCCAGGCCTGCGGCGCTTGCGCGACCGCGAGGCAAGCCATGGCCCCCGCCGCGCCCAGGCACAGCAGCTTGCCCTGCAGGCGTATGCCCAGCGAACGGGCGCGCCAACGGGCCTGCAAGCTGCGCCACAGGCCACGTCCCACGACAAAGCCGCGCTGCAGTCCCAGATGGGATGCGCCGGCCTGCAGTTGGCGATACAGCGCCTCGTTCTGCGCCACTTCCTCGGCCGCCGGTTTGGTCCGTACCGAAAGATAGCCCACGACCTCGCCGCTGCGGCGAA
Organism: Comamonas sp.; assembly: GCA_019236485.1. GTDB lineage: Bacteria > Pseudomonadota > Gammaproteobacteria > Burkholderiales > Burkholderiaceae_C > Comamonas. Next base: position 4,172 of record JAFAIY010000073.1, read on the forward strand.
TAGGGCTGGCATTGGCTCGCACCCAGTAATGGTCGCCGTTCTTGCGCCGGTTCTTGACCAGGGCCGACCAGGGCAGGCCCTGCTGAACGGTGTCCCACATGTCGGCAAAAGCGGCCTGCGGCATGTCGGGATGACGCACGATGTTGTGCGCCTTGCCATAGAGTTCACCGCGTTCGAAGCCGCTGACGCGGATGAACGCATCGTTGGCATAGACAATGCGCCCCTTCAGATCGGTGGTGGACAACAGCGTTTCCCCTTCGCTCAGAGGATATTCACGCTGGGTGGTGTAGACGCTTCTCCGCATGGATGACTTCTTCCTCGGACAACTTGGCAACCCGGACCCTGACGGGCGAGTCGTCCACTCTAAGGAGTCTCATGCGCCTGCGCACACCACGACATCAGTTCTAGACGCAGGATTTGCCGCGACTGTGATGCACATCACAGTCGCGGCCTCAGTACTGACAAACCGGTATTGCCCAGCCTCGGCCACAACCACATCCCGCCGGCAACGCACGGCTGCCGGCGTTCTTGCCCGGCACTTTCTCATAGAAGATCTTGAAGTCCTTGGCCACGGTCGCGTTCTCTTCGGACATGCCGTGCAGGCCGGAGCTGCCGCGCCCAAGGCGCGCAGCGCAGCTCATTGGAATGCTTGGTCAGGCTGTGTAGTGATCCACCAGCAAGGCTGCAAACAACAAGCTCAGATGAATCAGGGAAAAGCGAAAGGTCTTGCGTGCCAGCGCATCCGAATAACTGCGCAGCAACGCCCAACCATAGGCACAAAAGCCCAACCCCAGAATCACGGCGGCACAGAGGTAGAGATAGCCGCTCATGCCCGCCACAAAGGGCAGGAGGCAGGCCGCAAACAGCACCACGGTGTAGAGAAACACCTGCAGCCGCGTGAAGGCGTTGCCATGGGTCACGGGCAGCATGGGCAGGCCGGAGCGCCGGTAGTCCTCGACCCGGTACAGGGCCAGAGCCCAGAAGTGCGGCGGCGTC
>JAFAIY010000050.1 GCA_019236485.1 Comamonas sp.
CTGGCCGATATCAGCCAGCCAAGATCCAGCCTTAAGACGCAAAAACCAGGCAGCAACAGATACGTATCCGAAGGGCTTGGTAGGAAGAGCCACATGAAAAAAGGGCTTTGCCCAGAAAGCAAAGCCCTCCCACCGTCCCATCAAAGCGACTCAGCTTATCGCCAGTACTGGCATTTGCTCTCGGCCTTGGTGGTCCAGATCTGCTCGGCGGGCAGCTTCTTGAGAATCTTGTAGTAATCCCAGGTGCCCTTGGACTCGGCCGGCGACTTCACCTGCATCAAATACATATCGTGCACATAGCGGCCGTCTTCGCGGATATGGCCGCTGCCGAAGAAGTCGTCCATCTTCATGCCTTTCCAGGCGGCCATGACCTTGTCGGCGTCCAGCGTGCCGGCTTTTTCCACGGCCTTGAGGTAGTTCATGGTGGCCGAGTAGTCGGCCGCATGGATTTCGCTGGGGCGGCGCTGGGTCTTGGCCATGAAGGCGTCGGCGAACTTGCGCGAGGCGTCGTTCATGTCCCAGTACCAGGGCGCGGTGAACTGCATGCCCTCGGTGGTCTTGAGGCCCAGGCTGTGGATGTCGGTGAAGAAGACCAGCAGGCCTGCCAGCTTCATGTTCTTGGTCACGCCGAATTCGCGTGCGGCCTTGATAGAGTTGATGGTGTCGCCGCCCGCATTGGCCAGGCCCAGGATCTGGGCCTTGGAGTTCTGGGCCTGGAGCATGAAGCTGGAGAAATCGCTGGCGTTGAGCGGGGTCTTGACCGAGCCCAGCACCTTGCCGCCGCGCGCTTCGATGACCTTGCTGGTGTCGGCTTCCAGCGCATGGCCGAAGGCATAGTCGGCCGTCACAAAAAACCAGCTCTTGCCGCCGTTGTCCACCACGGCCGAGCCCGTGCCCTTGGCCAGGGCCACGGTGTCGAAGGCGTAGTGCACGGTATAGGGGCTGCACTGTTCGTTGGTCAGGGCCGAGGAGCCCGCGCCGTTGTCGACGAAGACGCGCTTTTTCTCCTGTGCCACCTTGGCCATGGACAGCGCCGTGGCCGAGTTGGTGCCGCCGAACACCAGGCTGATGCCTTGCGTATCGATCCATTCGCGCGCCTTGCTGGCGGCGATATCGGCCTTGTTCTGGTGGTCGGCCGTGAGCAGTTCTATGGGCTTGCCCAGGATCTTGCCGCCGAAGTCGTCGATGGCCATCTGTATGGCCACGGCGCCGTTCTTGCCTTCCACGTCCGCATAGAGGCTGGACATGTCGGTGATGAAACCGATCTTGACTTTTTCCTGCGCCTGGGCGGGCGCCGCAAAGGCAGCGGCCAGCGCCAGAGCCAGCAGGGAAGCGGAAGGAACGGACTTGGACAAGCGATGCATGAAGTCTCCTGAAAGTGGCGGGAGGATGGACAGGGAATGCGCGGCGCTGACGGCTGGTGGCCGCCGCGCTGCATTGCACCATTCATGCTAGGACCGGCCGCCCGGGCCTGCATTGGGGCAAGCACTTGCGGGAAATCCCACGTCAGACCGCAGATTTCATAGCTGGCTGCGCCAGGCAGCCAATCAGTTCATTGTGATTTACGCTTGAATTCAAATGCTGGCGATCGGTAAATGCTCTGCTTTTAATAGTTTCTCCCGAGCTGTCGGCAACCATGGCCCAACCCGGCCGCACATGAAAAAAGCAGCCCTGAGGCTGCTTTGGTGGGTGTTTTGGCGCTTGGCGCAACCTAGGCGCTGCGCGGCGCGCGAATCGCGCTCTTGGGGCGGAAGGCCTTGCAGACTGCGTCCTGGGTTTCGAGGTAGGGGCCGCCTATCAGGTCTATGCAGTAGGGCATGGCCGCGAAGATGCCGTTCACTGCCTGCGTGCCGTCCGCGTTCTTCAGGCCTTCCAGCGTTTCGGCAATCGCCTTGGGCTGGCCCGGAAGATTGATGATCAGGCTGCGGCCGCGGATCACGGCCACCTGGCGCGAGAGTATGGCCGTGGGCACAAAGGCCAGGCTGATCTGGCGCATCTGCTCGCCAAAGCCCGGCATTTCCTTGTCGGCCACGGCCAGAGTCGCCTCGGGCGTCACGTCGCGCAGCGCGGGGCCGGTGCCACCCGTGGTCAGCACCAGGGAGCAGCCGGCATCGACCAGCTCGACCAGGGTGGCGCTGATGCCGGCCTGCTCGTCGGGGATCAGGCGCGGCTCGAACTGGATAGGGTTCTTGAGCGCCTTGGACAGCCAGTCCTGCAAAGCGGGCAGGCCCTTGTCCTCATAGACGCCGCTGCTGGCGCGGTCGCTGATGGAGACAATGCCGATCTTCACGGCATCGTGAAGATATACGGGCGCATCACTCATCGCCGTCGTCCTCGGTGGCTGCATCGCTCTTGCCGGCGCCGGCCAGTTGCTCGCGCACCAGCTGGAACAGGTCGCGATAGGCGCGGCCCTTGCTGACTTCCTTGGGCTCGGCATCGGGGCCGGCAGCAGCGGCCGCTGCGGCGGCTTGTTCCTTGGCTTTCTCGATGTCCTTGCGGGCCTGGCGGATCAGCGAGCGCAGCTGCTGCACATCGGTGGCCGGGAAGTGGTCCAGCCAGATGGCCAGCGCGGTCTCTTCCACGATCAGGCGGTCGCGCCATTGCTCGGCCACTTGCAGCGCCATTTTTTCGGTGGCGGAGCCATTGCGCTGCTCGTCCAGCGCCTGCTTGACGGCCGCGACCTGCTCGGCCGTCAGCTTGCGCATCAGCTTGCCCACATACTGGAGCTGGCGGCGCTTGCCTTCGAAGTTGGTGATGCGCTTGGCTTCGGCCAGGGCGTCGACCAGCTGGTCGGACAGCTGCAATCGCTTGAAGAGGTCGCTGCGCAGCGTCATCAGCTCCTTGCCCAGATCCTGCAGCGCATCGCTTTCGCGCTTGAGGTCGGTCTTGGTGGAGTCGTAAGTACCTTTGAGTTCTGCCTTCAGCTCAAGGTCCAGCTCGCTGCCTTCGGCAACAAACTTTCCGCGAACAAAATAGCCTTTGGTGGGTTTGCGTGACATGGTAAGGGGGCAATATCGGTGGCAGCACAGGGCGTGCCGCAGTGGCGGCTATCATAGCCGCCGCTATGAAAAAACCTCGCTCCAGCAACACAAGCACTTCCGGTGCACAGGCCCAATCCGAACCGCAAGCCGGTTTCAGCTTCAGCCAATCCTTTTTTGAAGGCCTGGTGGACCAGGCTCTGCAGCATGCCAAAAAGCTGGGAGCGACGGACGCCGGAGCCGAGGCATCCGAGGGCTGCGGCCTGTCGGTCAGCGTGCGCAAGGGGGCGCTGGAGACCGTGGAGCGCAACCGCGACAAATCGCTGGGCGTGACCGTGTACCTGGGCCAGCGCCGCGGCAATGCCAGCACTTCGGATTTTTCCGCGGCCGCCATCCAGCAGACCGTGCAGGCCGCCTACGACATCGCGCGCTTCACGGCCGAAGACCCGTTTGCGAGCCTGCCCGACAGCGCCGATATCGCGCCGGCCGGCACCCACCGCGATCTGCAACTGTTCCACCCCTGGGACATCAGCAGCGAAGAGGCGGCCGAGATGGCGCTGCGCTGCGAGGCTGCGGCCTTCAAGACCCATAAGCGCGTGAGCAACAGCGAGGGCGCTGGCGTCTCGGCCCAGCAAAGCCATTTTTTCAGCGCACACACCAACGGCTTCCGCGGCGGCTATGCAAGCTCGCGCCACAGCCTGTCGGTCGCGCCCATCGCCAAGCTGCCCGGCAAGAACGGCGAGATGCAGCGCGACTACTGGTACAGCTCCATGCGCAATGCGGCCGATCTGGCCTCGCCCGAGGCCGTGGGCCGCTATGCGGCCGAGCGCACGCTGAGCCGCCTGGGCAGCCGCAAGATCCCGACCACCGAATGCCCGGTGCTGTTCGAGTCGCCGCTGGCCGCTGGCCTGCTGGGCAGCTTTGTGCAGGCCGTGAGCGGCGGCGCGCTGTACCGCAAGAGCACTTTCCTGCTGGATTCGCTGGGCAAGCCCATCTTCCCCAAGCACATCGATATCGCCGAGGACCCGTTCATCCTGGGCGGCAAGGGCAGCTCGCCCTTCGACGAGGAAGGCGTGCGCGTGCAGGCCCGCAAGGTGGTGGATGCGGGTCGTGTCGAGGGCTATTTCCTCTCCAGCTACTCGGCACGCAAGCTGGGCATGAAGACCACGGGCAATGCCGGCGGCTCGCACAATCTGATCATGAGCTCGCGCCGCACCAAGGCCGGCGACGACCTGGACGCCATGCTCAAAAAGCTGGGCACGGGTCTGTTCGTGGTCGAACTCATGGGCCAGGGCGTGAACTATGTGACCGGCGACTATTCGCGCGGCGCCTCGGGCTTCTGGGTGGAGAACGGCGAGATCGCCTTCCCCGTGCACGAGATCACCATCGCCGGCAACCTCAAGACCATGTTCAAGGGCATAGAGGCCATAGGCGCCGATGCCTATAACTACGGCGCCAAGACCGTGGGCTCCATGCTGATCAACCGCATGAAGGTGGCGGGCAGCTGAGCGCCAAGGCTCGGAC
>JAFAIY010000071.1 GCA_019236485.1 Comamonas sp.
GCTGCCCAGCACCATGCCCAGCACCGAGGCTATGCCCCAGGTCAGCACCTTGCTCTTGTCGCTGAAGAACATCAGCCAGTCCAGGGTATGGGCCACCGGGGTCACAAAGCTGAAAGCCTCTATGCGCCCGCTATAGGTCGTCGCATAGACATGTTCCAGCGTCTGCGGATGCTCGGCCACCTCCGCGGCACGGCCGCTGAGCCACCAGGCGGCCGTCACGCACAGCCCCACCAGGGCGCCGCCCAGCAGCGCGCTGCGGCTGCGCTGCGCATCGCGCGCGGGATTGAAGGCCAGCAAGATCAACAGCCCGCCCAGACCCAGGCCCAGCCCCAGACGGCTGGCGGCCAAGGGCCAGCCCGCGAACCTGGCCAGCAGCTCAGGCAGCAGCGCCAGGCTGCCGAATTCCAGCTGCAAGCCGTCCAGCCAGCGCACGCGCGCCACGGCCGTGATGCCCTTGAGCGTGGCAAACCCCGCCACCGCCATCACCATCAGCACGACCAGGGCCTTGAGGCTGCCGCCCCCGAGGCGCGTGAGATTCCTGGCCCCGCAGCCCGAGGCCAGCACCATGCCCGCACCGAACACCAGCCCCCCGGCCAGCGCCGAGGCCCAGAGCAGCCGGGTGCTCGCGTACAGCACATCGCCGACCTGCAAACCGCCCCACAGCGCCAGCGCCGTGAAGCCCAGCATGGCGACCCCGACGGCCATGGCCCACTGGCGTACCCGCCCCCAGTCCTGCAGATACACCACATCGCTGATGGCCCCCATGGTGCAAAAGCGCGTCTCGCGCATCACAAAGCCCAGCACTGCCGCCAGCAAAAAAATGGCCACCAGAATGGTGGCCGACAAGGTCTCAAACTCTGCGGGATTCATGCAGGCATTGGAATGCGCATCGCGGCCTCGGCCCACCCGCATATACCCGCAGCCCCGCAATAACGCTGCGTTAATCAGGCCTGGGCCAGGCCCTGATTGGGCTTGACGCCCAACAGTCCGGGCTCGTTGAGGCGGCGCGGCTTGAGCACTTTCTGCTCCTTGAGCCAGGGCTCGACCACCTCCCAGATCTGCTTGTTGCCGGCATTCCTGGCCTCCTCGGCCACCGGCGCCCAGCCCGCGACCTTGTATTTCTTGTCGGCCTCGAGCAATTGGCCGTTCAGCCGCATCTCGCTGATGCGCTTGCCTGCGCCCGCCGCCGGGTCGCACAGGTATTGCAGACCGCCCACGCGCACCATGTCGCCACCCTGCTGGTAGTAGGGGTCGGGGTTGAACAGATTGTCGGCCACGTCTTCGAGCACGGTCTTGATGGTGCTGCCCGTCATCTCGCTCACCGTGGCATAGGAATAGGTGGTGGCCGTCATGTCCAGCAGCCACTCGCGCGTGATGTCCTGCCCGGCCAGCAGCGAACTGCCCCAGCGGAAGCCCGGCGAAAACGCGATGGGCGCATCCTGCACGGCCATCATGGCGTCCAGCAGCAACTGGTCGCCCGTGCCGTTGAAGTTGCCGCGGCGGTACAGCGTGCCGTCGGTGGTCGCCAGCACCTCGTTCAGCCTGGACTCATAGGGCGCGCGGATCTTGGTGATCAGGGCCTGCATCTCGGCATCCGCGGGCAGGATATCGGCGAACACCGGCAGCAGGCGATAGCGGAAATCGCGCACCTGGCCGTTCTTCACATCGAAGTCCAGCACGCCCAGGAACTTGCCGTTCGAGCCCGCATTGGTGACTATGGTCTTGCCGCCCGCGTTCTCGACCAGCGTGGGCACGGGCATGCCGTCATGGGTGTGGCCGCCCAGGATGGCGTCTATGCCGCGCACGCGGCCGGCCATCTTGAGGTCCACGTCCATGCCGTTGTGCGAGAGCACGACCACCACCTTGGCACCCTTGGCGCGCACCTCGTCGACCATCTTCTGCAGATTGTCGTCCTGGATGCCGAAGCTCCAGTCGGCCACCATATAGCGCGGGTTGGCGATAGGCGTGTAGGGGAAGGCCTGGCCGATGATGGCCACCGCCACGCCGTTGATCTCGCGGATCACATAGGGCTTGAACACCGGATCGCCGAAGTCTGCGGTCTTGACGTTCTGCGCCACGAACTCGAGCCTGCCGCCGAAGTCCTTGTCTATGATTTCCTGCACGCGCTGCATGCCGTAGGTGAACTCCCAGTGGCCCGTCATCACGTCCACGCCCAGCAGCTTGCAGGCATCGACCATGTCCTGGGCATTGGTCCACAGCGAGGTGGCCGAGCCCTGCCAGGTGTCGCCGCCGTCGAGCAGCAGCGCGCCGGGGCGCGAGGCCTTCATGCGCTTGACCAGCGTAGACAGATGCGCAAACCCGCCCAGCTTGCCATAGCGTTTGGACGCGGCCTCGAAGTCCAGATAGCTGAAGGCATGGGCCGAAGCCGTGCCGGGCTGGATGCCCACGGACTTGAGCAGATGCTCGCCCACCAGATGCGGGCGCTGGTTGCGCATGGCGCCCACGCCGATGTTGACGCTGGGCTCGCGGAAATGCACGGGCTTGAGCTGGGCGTGACAGTCCGTCATGTGCAGCAGCGACACATTGCCGAACGGCGCCACCTCGTACAAGGCCTTATCGGCCAGCCGCTGGTCCGCGTGCGCATAGCGCTGCAGGCCCATGCCCGAGACACTGGCCGCCGCCAGCACCTGCAAAAATTCGCGTTTGGAAAGGCTCATATCAAAATCCGTGATCCATGGCGCTGCGCATCACTCGCGCAACATGCGGCCGGCAGCCCCTGTCAGCACCTACCGAGCAAGGGCCGCCCCGCCGCGAAGCTGGGGTCCCCCTCCCGCGCAGCGAGAGAGGGGGAAGCGGCGTAGCCGCTCAGGGGGAGCTATCTGTTGACCGGCGACTTGGGATCCACCAGCAGCGCCACCAGATCGCGCACCTGGGCTTCGCTCAGGATGCCCGCATGGCCGAAGCGCGGCATGCCCGAGCAGGCGTTGTAGGCCTTGGCGTTCCAGACCTTGCCCCAGGTGTATTCGACGATGGCTTTGGACTCCGGACTGTCCGGGTTCTGGATGCCGCGGATCCTGCCGTAGTTGTAGAGGCTGGGGCCCAGCGTGCCGTAGGAGATCTCTTCCTTGCTGATCTGGTGGCAGTTGTAGCAATTGCCGCCGTTGGCCGCTCCTCCAGCGCTCACGGCCTTGTCCGTCCAGGTCATGCCGCGGCCGTTCTGGGCGATCTTCTCGCCCTCCCGCCAGTCGCCGACCAGCCTGCCGTCCCTGGGCCATTGCACGCTCTTGAGATTGGCCGCCTCTATGGCCTGGGCCCGCGCCGCATCCAGCGGCTGGCCCGCAGCTTCGGCCTGGCTGCAGGCCGCATTGGCCTCGTCCTGCTGCAGGCGCTCCACCTTGGCGATGCCCTCGTCGCGGAAGGAGGTCTGCACCATGCTGCGCGTCAAGGCGTCGATATCGGCCGTGCCGTTCACCGAGGCACAGCCCAGCACCGCCAGCGACGCGGCAACGGCCAGGAAAGGCAAACACTTTTGCTTCAACATGCTGCTTCCTTATCGCTTGATGGCCGGCGCCGTGGAAACACCGCCCTTGCCGTTGACACCCATGAACACGCCCAACGCAATCGTCGCCTCGCTGGCGTAGCCGGGATAAGGGAAGCGCTGCTGGCGGAAGCAGTCGTTGAGGCGGCGCTGCATGCTCCACAGCTCGCCCGACGAGACACGGTAGGCGGGCCAGGCGCCAAAGCCGTCGGCCGCGCCGGGGTTCTTGGTCAGATTGGGCAGGTCCTGCATGCGTATGCGTTTGCCATCGGCGCCATGGCAGGTCGCGCAGGCAAAGTCGTGCGGGCCGCCCCGCATATAGAACAGGCGCTTGCCGGCCTCGTACATCTGCTTTTCCTGGACATGGCCCTGAGGCAGGTCGAACTTCAGGCCCTTGGACTGCGATGAAATCCAGGCCACCAGCCCCTCGATGTTCTTTTGCTCGTCCTTGCCGAAGGGCGTGGCCGCAATCTTCTTGGCGTCAAGGCCCTGCAGCCTGTCCATGCAGGTCAGCAGCCGCGACTCCAGATCCTGCACCTTGGCGGTGTCGGCAAAGTAGCGCGGCAGCTCCACAAAAGCGCCCCGGACCACGCCCGGCCCCTTACCCAGATCGCATTGTTCCAGCGAGGCGTTCCTGGGGCCGCGCTTTTGCGTCCACAGTTCCTCGCCTTTCATCTCGAACAGCTCGGCGGGGTTGCCGTCCTGCAGCATCTCGCGGTATTCGGCAATGCCGTCCGCCGTGCTCTTCTGGGCCAGTGCGGGCAGGCCGGCGCACAGCGCCAGCACGGCCGCCGCGGCCAGGCTCCCGGTGGTGAAGGAAGGTCTCATGGGGCACCTCTCTTTTCTAGGACTTGCGCAGACAGGCATGGACGCTCATCAGGCCTTGTGCCAAGCCGAACTGCGCAGGTCTGGTTCTGGTTATGGACTCTGTCGACGCAGGCGGGCCAGCCAGCCTGCGCCTCCCGGACTCAGCTGACGGTGGCCTCGTCGGTGCGGGTCTCGCCCCGGCTGTCCTTCCAGCTGACGGCGATCTTGTCGCCGGCCTTGGCGCCCTTGACCACGAACTGCAGAAACGGGTTCTTGGATACCGCCGGCCCCCATTCGGCCACCAGCACCTGCTTGCCGTTGAGCGAGGCCGTCACCTCCTGGATGAACCAGGCCGGCACGGTCTTGCCTTCGGCATCTTTGCGCTGGCCGGTTTCCATTTCGTGGGACATCAACACCCGCACCGTCGTCTTGTCGCCTGCGGCCTGAGCGCGAATGCGCATCGGATCTGCCATGATTTTTCTCCTATCAATGCAAAGCTTGCTACTGGTTTTTCGCCCCGCGCTGCCCATGCAACTGGCGCGCCTTGGGCGAGGGCCACCGCGCAAGGGCCGCCCCGCCGCGCTGGTGGCGTCCCCCTTCCCGGCGAAGCCGAGAGAAGGGGGACGCGGCGCAGCCGCTCAGGGGATTGTTCATGCTTTAACCGCCGCAGCCGCCGAGAGTGACCTTGACTTCCTTCTTGGCATAGAAGGCCTTGCCGTCGCCGGTGATGGCCACCGCATAGACATCCGAGGACTGGCCCAGCTTGGCGCGCGTGAGAAAGTTGGCCTCGACCGCATCGCTGACCACAAACGAGGCCACCAGCGTGTTGGGATTCTTTTCCACCAGCACCAGCACCTGCTTCACATTGGGCAGGCTGGTCGCTGCGCCCAGGGGCACGACGGCGCCGTTCTCGGCGATGTCGGGGGCCGTCAGCGTCACCTCCTTGCTCTCGGCCGGTGCCGCTGCGCCCAGGGCCTTGAGCACCTCGGCCACGGTCTTGGCATCGAATGCGGCCTTGTTGTAGCCCGCATATGCGGCCTGGGGCAGCAGGCCGCCGGCCAGCAGCATGCCCAGCACGGCAGCGCTGTTCTTGAGTGCATCTCTGCGTTTCATCTCTTGTCTCCTTGTCATGGGGGGATCACATGCGCGATGCGCTTGTTGTTTAAGGCTTGGCGGCGCCGGCCAGCCATTGGCCAATGAGCTTGGCGTCCGCATCGCTCAGACCGGGCTGGGGCGGCATGGGCACCGAGCCCCAGACACCCGCGCCGCCGCTCTTGACCTTGGCCAGCAGATAGTTCGCCCGGCCGCTGTACTTACGGGCGATGTCGCTGAATGCGGGGCCCACGATCTTCTGCTCCAGGCCATGGCAGGCCAGGCAGCTGTTCTTCTCCAGAATCGCGCTGGGGGCGGCATTGCCGGGCTTCACCTCAGGAGCGGCAGGCTTGGCGCGGCCATCGGTTTCAATGCCGCGCTGGGCGCCGACCAGGCGGTTTTGCTGGGCCAGATTGCCGTGGTTGTTGCTGGCATGCTGCGGCAGAGCCGAGCGGATCTGCGGCGCCGGGCCGCAGTTGCTCATGCAGGCCGCGGCCTGCACATCGGGCCTGGCGTTCCTGGCGAATTCGCGGCCCGGCCACAGCGCATGCTGCGCACTCATGCCGTTGCGGTTGGGCAGCTTTTGCTGCACCTCGGCAATGTTCTTGTCGCTGAGCGTGAAGCTCTCGGGCACGACCCCGCCCAGGTTCAGCAGATAGGCCGTGACCGCGTAGACCTCGTCGGTCGACAGAGACTTGGGCGCATTCCAGGGCATGGCGCGGTTGATGTAGTCCCAGAGCGTGGAGACGGTGGCGACCTTCATCAGCGTCGTGCGGCCCGGAAATGCCGGGTCCTTGAGGCGCGCGGCATGGCCGGTCTTGATGTCGTCGGCCGTGGTGCCGCCGATCAGCGGGCTGAACACCTCGTTGGACTCGCCGAACACGCCGTGACATGAGGCACACTTGGCCTCCCAGACATCCATACCTTTCTGCACCGAGCCCGAGCCCGGCGGCAGGCCTTTGAAATCGGGGCGCACATCGATATCCCAGGCGCTGACCTCGCTGGGCGTGGCATTGCGGCCCACGCCGGGAAAGCGCTGCTCGCCGCTCCTGCCCTGCGCCATGGCGGGCGCCATGACGGTTCCTAGCACCGCAGCAGCGGCCAGGATGAGCGATTTACGCAAGCTGAACATTGGCGACCTCCCCGTTGGCGCGCACCGCCCAGGACTGAATGGCATTGTTGTGATAGATGGAGCGCGCGCCGCGCACCGCGCGCAGCTGCTGGTAACTGGGCTGCACATAGCCGGTCTCGTCCATGGCACGGCTCTGGATGATGCATTCCTCGCCGTTCCAGACCCAGTCGAGGTTGAAACGCGTGAGGCATTTGCTCATCACCGGGCCTTCGAGCCTGGCCGTGCGCCAGTTGCGGCCGCCGTCCACGCTCACATCCACGCGCTTGACCTTGCCGCGGCCCGACCAGGCCAGGCCCGTGATGTTGTAGAAGCCCTGGTCGAGCAATATCTGCCCGCCCGAGGGCGTGGTCACCACGCTCTTACATTCCTGGATGCTGGTGTACTGGCGGTGCTGGCCGTCGGGCATCAGGTCCACATAGTGAATCGCCTCGTCCTTGGCCGCATAGGGCATGTCGCCGACCTCGATGCGGCGCAGGTACTTGACCCAGCTCACGCCCTGCACGCCGGGCACCACCAGCCGCAGCGGATAGCCCTGCTCGGGCCGCAGCATCTCGCCGTTCTGGCCATAGGCCACCAGCACCTCGCCCGAGGTGATGAGCTCGACGGGGATGGTGCGCGTCATCGACGAGCCGTCCGCGCCTTCGGCCAGGATGAACTTTCCCTTTTTAAGGTCGGCACCTGCCATCTCCAGCAAGGTGATCAAAGGCACGCCGGTGAATTCGCTGCAGGACAGCATACCGTGCGTGTACTGCACCGTGGGCACGGCCACATTGCCCCATTCCATACCGGTGTTGGCGCCGCATTCGATGAAATGAAAGCGCGAGACCGCGGGCAGGCGCATGATCTCGTCCATGGTGAAGACCTTGGGGTTCTTCACCAGGCCATTGATCATCAGCCGGTGCTTGGAGGGGTCTATATCCCACCAGCCCTGATGGTGGCGCTCAAAATGCAGGCCGCTGGGCGTGACGATGCCGAACAACGACTGCAGCGGCGCAAACGATACCGAAGCCTGCTTGGTCTGGGTCAGACCCGGGCTCTGGCGGCGCTGCACATTGGCTTCGTATTTGGAAGGCTTGCCATAGCCGTCGGTCACCACCGGCTGGCCCAAGCCCTTGCTGTGGGCGGGCAGTTCCAGAATATTCGGGTCGCCCTCGCCGGCGGCCGCCTGCTGCGCCTGCGCATTGGCCGCCACCGCCGTCGCCGCGGCCGCAAAAGCGCCGCGGATGAAGTCACGCCGCCCGGCCCTGGCCTCGGCAAACACCGTGCCGGCCTCGTCGGGGCGCACAAAATTCTCCGGTGCCTTGCGCACCTTGCCCATTAGCTGGCTCCGCATATGCTCCCTCTTCAATAGCAAACCACGCACCGCCTGTAAGCAGCCCCTGCCGGCATCTAGCCTGGCTCCCGGACATGCTGCTCTTCGCTGCTGCGATCTATATCCATATATAAGCATGTTGTTATTTAAAGTATGAAGCAGGCACCGCAGTTTGAAATCTGGCAATAACCCGCGTTATTCCAATTCAGAACAGCGAGCACAACTCAGCCCGATTGCTTCAGCGGCTGCGCAGCGCGGCCCTGGCCGCAGCCATGCGCTCGTCCAGATAGGCGCCGTAGAAATCGGGAATCGAGCCTCCGACCAGGCGCGCCGCAACTTCCTGCTGCGCGGCACCATAAAACAGCAGGCTGGGAGCCAGCTCTATCCCCAGCTGCCTGATCACCGCGCCATGGGTGCTCTGCTCGCCCGCCCAGTTCCGCAGCGGATCGCGGGACAGGAAATGAATCTGGGTGATGCAGGCTCCGCTTTGACTCAGGGGCAGCAGAAAATTCTCGCGCACCAGCTTGCAGTACGGACAGCCGTGCAGGCTTGCCATCACCACCAGCGGCTCCTGCCGGGCCAGAGCCGCTTGCAGCTCGCGCCGCAGGTCCTGGCTGCTGGGCAGCAGGCGCTCCGAGGCATCCGGCGCCGCCATCGCCGGTGCAGCGCCGACCGCCAGGCCCTGTATCCAGAGCCTGCGCGTGTATAGAGAACGCATCAGGGCTTCTCCTGCTCCATCAGCAAGAAGGTGTTGTAGGCATTCATGCGATTGGCCTCCTTGAAAAGCGGATACCCGGCAAACCTTGACCAGTCGGTGGACCTATAGGCCTCGTCAAAAGGATCAAGATTGGCCGCGGCCTGGCCCATGGCCGAGCGCAGATACTGCAGATAGTCGCGCGTGAGCTGCATGTCCTGGCCAGGCTTGTCGGAAGCTCCACCATGGCCGGGCACCATGACTTTCACGGGAAGCTTGAGCAGCTCGTCCAGCGCCGCAATCCAGTGTCGGCTGTCGGCCTGCCCCACATAGGGGATGCGGTTGCGAAACACCACATCCCCTATGAACAGCACCCCGCTTTGCGGCAGGAAAATCGCCGTGTCCTCGGGGGTGTGCGCGGGTCCCATATGCTGCAGCAAAAAATCGACGCCGCCTATCGAAAGCCGTTCGGCATCGCCGGACACCCACTGGTTAGCGGCCACCATGTGCGTGTCTGCGTCGATCCAGGGCGCGAGCTCCTGGCGCGAGGCCTGCAGGCGCAGACGCGCGGTTTCCGAGTTGATGTACTCCCGCGCCAGGGCATGGGCCACGATTTTGGCGCCCAGCGCCTCGAACACCTGCAGCCCGTAGATATGGTCGGCGTGGTAGTGGGTCAGAATCACATGGCTGATGGGCTTGGGGGTGAGGGTTCTGATCTTCTCCACCAACTCCTGTGCCAGCGCGGGCGAGCCCAGGGCATCGATCACCACCACGCTGTCGGCGGTGATCACAAAGCCGGCGTTGGAGATGAAGTTCCGGTTGGCGGGACTGCCCAGCGCCGACACGCCCTGCACAAAATAGACATTGGCCGCAAGCTGCTGCAGCCGCATGGGCGCTGCCGCGACGGCCTGCGCGGTCGGCGCCGCGGCCTCATGCGCGGATGCAGTCCCTGTGCCCCCTGCAGCCGCGACGGCCAGCAGCGCAGCCAGGGCCGCAGCCTTCAAATCTATTGTCATGTCTCTTGTCTCCTTGCCTGGGTCATGCCGCCGTGCTCGAGCACTAGCGCTTGCCCTATTTTTCAAATCTTGCGTGAAGGCTAATATAAGCAGATAGCAATATTTAACAAGCAGCATCTTCCCCCAACGACTGCACCAGAGGAGACAAGAGATGAAGCGCCTACTCATTGCCCTGGGCTTTGCACTGTGCGCGGCCGTCGCCGTGGCCCAGGACAAGATCAAGGTGGTCTACCACGTCAACACCGGCGTGGAGACCGCCGCCGCCATCCTGAGCAATATCAGCAATGAGCTGAATGCCTCGCCCACGGACAAAATCGTGGTGGTCACGCATGGGCCGGGCATAGACTTTCTGCTCAACGATGCCAAGGACAGCAAGGGCCGCGAATTCAGCGGCCAGGTCAGTGCCCTGGCCGGGCGCGGCGTGGAGTTCAAGGTCTGCAACAACACGCTGCAGACACGCCATATCGATGCGGCAAACCTGCTGATGGAAACCCAGATCGTGCCCTCGGGCGTGGCGGAGGTCGCGCGCCTGCAGGCCAGGGAAGGCTTTGTCTACCTCAAGCCCTGAGCTTTTTCGGCCCATGAAAAAAGGCGCCAAAGGCGCCTTTGGTGTTTGGACCGCTCAATTTTGCTCTATCGCAATCTGGACGCAGATGGTGCGGCACATATGCACCACCTTCTCGTTGGCGATGAAGTAATAAATGCTCACCCCCTCGCGCCTGCGCCCCAGGATGCCGGCCTGGTACAGAGTGTTCAGGTGCTGGGACATATTGGGCTGGGTGGTGTCGATATCGGCCAGCAGCTCGGAAACATTTTTCTCGCCATTGCAAAGCGCGCTGATGATCTTCAGGCGCATGGGCGCCGCCATGGCCTTGAACAGTTCGGCTGCGCTCTCAAAGACGCTGTCATCCTCAAGATTCGGCGATTCCATTTATGAACTCCTGAACATATATGCTCCGGCAGCCGCCGGCTGCGGCCCATACAGGCATGCTGCAAGTTTATAGGATGCCCGGCGCAAGCTCCGGACAGAGAGTCTTGACGCAGATCCAGCCGGGACTAGATTCGGCGCTGCAGCATGGAACGCATCACAGGGCCTGCCAATCGAGCTGCCATGCGCCGCTTTGCACATTCTGCAGCCACAGGCAGCAGCTCAGCGTCTTGGCATCCGTCACCTGCCCGGCCTGCACGCCCTGGAACAGCTCCGCGGGCGTCATGCTGCAGACATCCAGAGACTCGTCCGCATCCAGATGACGCTCGCCGGGCGTCAGGCCGCGCGCAAAAAACACATGGATGACCTCGGTGGAATAGCCTATCGCCAGGTGCATGGGACCTGCATAAGCCCATTCCCGCGCCGTATAGCCGGTTTCCTCGAGCAGTTCGCGCTGCGCACAGACCAGGGGCTGCTCGCCCGCATCCAGCTTGCCCGCCGGAAACTCCGTCATCACCAGGCCCACGGGATAGCGGAACTGCCGCTCCAGCAGCACGCGGCCGTCATCAAGCAGGCCTATCACCACCACGGCGCCCGGATGCACCACATATTCGCGCGTCGCTTCGCCGCCGTGCGGCAACCGCACGGTATCCAGCCTCACCTGCAGAAAACCGCCCTGGTGCACGACCTGGGTCTTGAGCCGGTGTTCCAGCAAATGGGCTTCCTTGTCGATAGTCATGGCCTGGTCCCTCCCTGCAATACGCTGCCGTATCAATTCCAGCAATGGTGCATCTCTGTCGCCGGACCAGCCGACTCTTTACCTCGGCCGCCCGGCAGCAAGCCTCCATCATATAAAAGCGGACCGGCGCTCTGCACTAGCTCTGCGGCACCAGGGCTGCAGCGAAATGCCGGGCCGGTGCGGGCAGGTCGGCAAAGCGGGTCGCATACAGATTCAGGCTGCGCTCGGCCCAGGCATCGGTCAGCGCCATGGCGTGCAGATGGCGCGCCTCTCCGAGTCTCTGGTATGCGCCCTCGGGCATGACGCCCACGCCCAGCCCGCATTCGATCATGCGGCACATGGCGCTCAGGCTGTCGACCTCGATGCGCTGGCGCAGCATGCGCCTGCCCGCACGGGCTTCCCGGTTCAGCATTTCCTGGACGAGGCTGCTGTCGCGCAACCCGATCTGCGCATAGTCCAGCGCTTCTTCATAGGCCAGCTGCTGATGGCCGGCCAGGGCATGGTCCCTGGGCATGATCAGCACCATGCGCTCGCGCCGGTAGGGCATGGATTCCAGCCCCTCGACCTCGTCGCTGGGGCTGCAGACCCCCAGATCGGCAATATGGTCGCGCACCGCGCGCGCCACGGACCGGCTGGTCGCCTGGCGCAGATCGATGCGGATGTCGGGATGATGCCTGACGAAGACCGCAATATCCTCGGGCAGGAACTGCTCCACGGCCGAGGCATTGGCGCTCAGGCGCACCAGCCCGCGTACGCCGCGCGCATATTCGCCCAGGTCGTCGCGCAGATGTTCAACGTCCTGGAGAATCGTGCGCGCATGCGCAAGCAACAGCTCCCCGGCCGGGGTGGGACGCACGCCGCGGGCGTGGCGCAGCAGCAGCGGGGTGCGAGCCAGGGATTCCAGTTCGGCAACACGCTTGCTGACCGCCGAGGCGACCATGCCACCATGTTCGGCCGCGCGCGCAATGCTGCCCTGCTCGCAGATCAGCACGAACAGGTCCAGGGAGGAAAGGTCGATCTGGCGCAGAAAGCTGCGCGATGAGGTGAAGTCGGACATGGGACCAAAGCCGCCGCGGCGCATCTGTGCGGCGATGCCGGGCGGGATGCAGCGGATAGAAAATCGGGCATGCGTCTACACGCATTCCGCATGAGCCATCACGTTCTGGAACGGCTCGAGGAATTTTAGCCACTTCTGGCCCGAGCCCAAGGTTCTTAACATGCCCGTTTTGCACACGGACAACTTCATGCTTCTCTCCGACTCCGACGCGCCACGCGTCGCCCAGGCCCTGGTGGACCTGGGGGCTGTACGCATCGCTTCGCATCAACCGTTTATCTACACCTCGGGCTGGGCCAGCCCGGTCTATGTCGATGCGCAAGTCCTGATGTCGGATGTCGCTCTGCGCCGCGAAATCATGGACCTTGCGGCCCGCCACGTGGCGCCGCTGCTGGCCGCCCGCGGCATCAATGCCATCGTGGGAACGGAGAGCTCGGGCATCGCCTTTGCCGCCTGGCTGGCCGAGCGGCTGGAGCTGCCCATGCTGTATCTGCGCAAGCGCCCCGTAGGCTGGGACATCACGGCCCAGCTCGAAGGCCGTCTGCCGGCCGGCGCGAAAGTGCTGCTGGTCGACGATGTGACCACCGACGGCCGCTCCAAGGCCGGAACCGTGGCCGCCCTGCGCCGCGCAGGCCCCGTGGTCGAGGACGTGCTGGTGCTGCTCGACTATGCGCTCTATGCACCGCAGGCCGGCACCCTGGCCGACCATGCCCTGTCTCTGCATGCGCTGGCGACATGGAATCATCTGCACACGGCCCTGCTGGCCAGCGGGCAGCTCAGTGCCGATCAGAAGGCCACGCTCGCGGACTTCTCGGCCTCGCCCGTGGCCTGGTCCATCCGCCATGGAGGTACCGGAGCATGACGGTCTGCGCTACCTTGGTCGATACGCGCGCGCTCGCGCAGTCCCTGCTCTCTGAAATCCGTGAAGCCACCCGCGATGGCCTGGGCGTCACGCGTGAAAGCTATGGTGCAGGCGAGAGCCTTGCGCTGCGCATTCTCGAGGACCGGGCCGAGGACCTGGGCCTGAGCCATGAATGGGATAGAGCCGGCAACCTCTGGCTGAGCCTGCCCGAGGAAACCCGGACGGAAGCCTTTGTGGTGATGGGCTCGCACGCCGATTCCGTGCCTCAGGGCGGCAACTACGACGGCCTGGCGGGCATTGTCGCGGGCATGCTGATGCTGCTTGCGCTGCGCGGCCGCCACGAAGAGGCTCCGCCGCTGCGCGTGCTGGCCCTGCGCGGCGAGGAAAGCGCCTGGTATGGCAAGGCTTACCTGGGCTCTCTGTCCCTGCTGGGCAAGCTGCCTGCAGGAACCTTGGCTCGGCCCCACCGCGATGGCGCCGGTCTGCTGAGCGAAGCCATGTGGAACTGCGGCGCCGATGTCGAGGCCATTCAACGCGGCGAGCCGCTGGTCGACCTCGCGAACATCGCCGCCTATCTGGAGCTGCATATCGAGCAGGGTCCGGTCATGGTCAACCGCGGCTGGCCAGTGGCCCTGGTGACCGGCATCCGCGGCAATGTCCGCCACAACCTGATCCGCTGCATAGGCGAGACCGGCCACTCGGGCGCCGTGCCGCGCTGGCTGCGCAAGGATGCGCTGCTGGCGGTTGCCGAGCTGCTGTCGCGCATGGACGAGCACTGGCGCGTGCTGCTGCAGATGGGCATGGACATGGTGATGACCACGGGCATCTGCTCCACCGCGGCGCAATCGCATGCGGTGTCCGTCATTCCCGGCGAGGTGGCCTTCAGCTTCGAGGTGCGCAGCCAGGATACCCAGACGCTGGAGCGCTTCTACACCCTGATGCGCGAGGAGTGCCAGGCCATAGAGCGAGCGCGCGGCGTGCGTTTCGAATTCGACGAACGCCTGTTCACCGAGCCCGCAACCATGGACGCGGCCTGGCTGAACCGGCTGGAGGCCGCCGCCGAGCCGGGCATGAAGCTGGAGCGCATCGCAAGCGGCGCGGGCCACGATGCGGCGGTGTTCGCCAACGCCGGCGTGCCCTCGGCCATGGTCTTCATACGCAACGAAAACGGCTCGCACAATCCCCACGAGGCCATGGATATAGACGACTTTCTGCTGGGAGTCGAGTTGCTGACGCGAGCGGTGAGCGGC
>JAFAIY010000107.1 GCA_019236485.1 Comamonas sp.
GCGCAGCGAGCGCGCCGCCAAGGAGGCCGCGATGCGCAAGGGCCTGATAGGCTCGGGCGACCGCAGCGACCGCATCCGCACCTACAACTTCCCTCAGGGCCGATTGACCGACCACCGCATCAACCTCACGCTGTACAAGCTGCTGGCGGTGATGGAAGGCGATCTCGGCGATGTGATCGAAGCGCTGCAGCATGCACGCGAGGCCGAGCTGCTGGCCGAACTCCAGACCCACTGAGATGAAGCCGCTGCTGGCCTCCATACTGCTTTCCAGCGCCCTGCTGGCAGTTCCCGGGCAGGCGCAGGTACTGCGCAAGCCCTCGGCCTATGACTCGGGGGCGGGCAGCCCCGTGAATGCCGAGGCCAATCGCAGCGCGCCCGCCGATCTGCGGGTTCTGGGCAGCCGCCAGGACTTCGAGCGCCTGGCGCGCGTGTACGAGCCGCGCAGCGCCAGCGCCATGCCCCATGTGCTGTTTGTGCTGGACCGCCAGCAGGCCAGACTGCACTTCATCAATACCCCGCGCTATGCGCTGCACGAGACTTTTCTGCGCAGCAAAGGCCTGCTGCGCGGAGACCGGACCGAACTCAACCGCAATTACCGCGAACCGGGGCGGCGCTTCGTACTCGGCACGCTGAGCTGGCAGCCCGCCCTCAAGGGCTATAGCTATGAGTTCTGGGAAGGCGACCGGCTCACGCCCGAGCTGCTGCAGGCCACCGACCAGGCCTTGAAAACCGGCTTTTTCGCGCCCGCACGCTTCAAGGCCAATGCCACAGCACAGGAAGCCGTGGCCCAGGCCGCGGGCATAGAGGCCGTCACCCAGGCCCAGCTGCTGGGCGCGCAGAGCTTTTTGCCCCTCAACACCGGCCAGGCCGTGGGGCGGCTGCGCATCGTGAGCTCGGCCGAGGCCGCAGGCAATCTGCAGCCGCAGGACATCGTGCTGCTGCGCGAAGTGCCCATCAGCCTGCCGCCGGTCGCGGGCGTGGTCACGGAGCGCCCGTCGACGCTGCTCTCCCATGTCAATCTGCTGACGCGCGGCTGGGGCGTGCCCAATGCCTATGTGC
The DNA here is from genome assembly GCA_019236485.1 of Comamonas sp. Lineage (GTDB taxonomy): Bacteria > Pseudomonadota > Gammaproteobacteria > Burkholderiales > Burkholderiaceae_C > Comamonas. Next base: position 1,060 of record JAFAIY010000107.1, read on the forward strand.
GCCAGGCCGCCGAGCAATATGCCGCGCTCGACGGGCAATGGGTGCATATGGAGGTCCAGCCCTCGGGCTTTGCGCTGCGCGCGGCCACGGATGCGGAGCGCCAGGCCGCCGCGAAGCCGGCCCCGCGCCAGCCCGGCAGCGGCAACCGCGTGCTGATCAAGCCCGACCTCGGCCGCAGCGAGCTGCTGCCGCTGGCCGCGCTGCGCAGCGCGGATCGCCAGCGCTGCGGTGCCAAGGCCGCCAATCTGGGCGAAATCCGCTCGGCCCGCCTGGCCGATGTGAGCGTGCCCGACGGCTTTTGCATCCCGTTCGCCGCCTATGCCGACTTCATGCGCGGCAACGGACTGGCCGAACGCCTGGCCCGCATGCGCCAGCAGCCCGGTTTTGCTACGGATGCAGGAGTTCGCAAGCAGGCCCTGTCTGTGCTGCAGGCCGAAATCGAGCAATGGCCGTTGAGCCCATCCGTCGCTGAGAGCTGGGCCAGACGCTGGGCCGAGCAGCTGGGCGGCCAGGGCGTTTTTGTGCGCAGCTCGTCCAGCTCCGAGGATCTGCCCCATTTCAGCGGCGCCGGCCTCTACACCACTATTCCCAATGTGCGCAGCGCCGCCGATCTGACGGCCGCCGTGCGCAAGGTCTGGGCCTCGGTCTACAACTTCGAGGCCTGGGAAGCCAGGCAGGCCGCTGGCATAGACGACCAGCAGGTGGTGATGTCGGTCCTGGTGCAGCAGGCCGTGGACTCGACGGCCTCGGGCGTGATGATCACACGCGACCCCTTCGACGCCTCGCGCCGCCACATGAGCTATATCGCGGCCAAGCGCGGCATAGGCATTCGCGTGGTGGAAGGCCGGCGCATTGCCGAGCAGATCCTCTATTCCAGCCGCAGCCAGGCCGTGCAGGTGCTCAACCGCTCGGCCGACGATGTGGCACTGCAGTTGAGCCCCGATGGTGGTGTCCGGGAAGTTCCCACCCAGGCCGGCCGTGCCGTGCTCGACGATGCGCTGGTGCAGCGCCTGGCCCGCGTCGGCGCCGGCATCAAGCAACGCTTCGGCGGCAGGGAGCAGGATATCGAATGGGCGGTGCAGGACGGCAGAATCATCATCCTGCAGGCCCGCCCCTATGTGACAGGCAAAGCCCCATGAACCACCACCCCACTCTGGCGCAGGCGCTGCAGGACACAGGCCGACAAGGCCTGGAGCGCACGGACGCACAGATGCTGCTGCTGCACGCGCTGGACCGCAGCCCGCATGAGCGCGCCTGGCTCATCACCCACGACACGGACAGCCTCAGCCCCGAGCAGCTGGCGCGCTGGCAGGCGCTGTGCGAGCAGCGGCTGCAGGGCGTTCCCGTGGCCTATCTGACCGGCCGCAAGGAGTTCTACGGCCTGGAGCTGAGCGTGGACAGCCGCGTGCTGGACCCGCGCCCCGATACCGAGACCCTGGTGGACTGGGCGCTGGAGCTGCTGCCCGAACAAGGAGCCAGCCGCTTGGTGGACCTGGGCACGGGCAGCGGCGCCATTGCGCTGGCCCTGCAAAGCCAGCGTCCCCAGGCCCAGGTCTGGGCCGTGGATGCCAGCGCCGAGGCCCTGGCCGTGGCCCGGGACAATGCCCGGCGGCTGGGGCTGGACCTGCAGTTTGCCCATGGCAGCTGGCTCGAGCCCCTGGCCGGCCAGGCCGCTTTCGACCTGATCGTGAGCAACCCGCCCTATATCCGCGCCGACGATCCGCATCTGGCCGGCCTGACTCACGAGCCCTTGTCGGCCCTGGCCAGCGGCGCCGACGGGCTGGACGATATCCGCGTCATCATCGCCCGGGCGCCCGCACGCCTCAAGGCCGGCGGCTGGCTGCTGTTCGAGCATGGCTGGGATCAGGCAGACGCCGTGGCCCAGTTGATGCTCGCTGCAGGCTTCGAGCAGGTACAGCACCGCCATGACCTGGCCGGCATTGCGCGCTGCACCGGCGGCTGCCGGGCTGCCAAGGCTTGATTTTCAGACCTCTGCCTCCAGCTATACACCTCGCAAGATTTCCTCACAGCACCGCATTTCTTGCGGTCGGTGAAATAATTGCAGACATCGCGGCTGTTACCGCCATTTCTAGAATCCGGAGCCCACTATGAGCAACACTCAACAACGCATCGACGACCTCGTCAAGAACAACGACATCCTGCTGTTCATGAAGGGCAACGCCAGCTTCCCTCAGTGCGGCTTCTCCGGCCGTGCCGTGCAGATTCTCAAGGCCTGCGGCGTGGACCCCAAGTCCATCGCCACCGTGAACGTGCTCGAAGACCAGGAAATCCGCCAGGGCATCAAGGACTACAGCAACTGGCCTACCATCCCCCAGCTCTATGTGAAGGGCGAATTCGTGGGCGGCTCGGACATCATGATGGAAATGTATGAGTCTGGCGAGCTGCAGCAGCTGCTGGCTGCCAAGGCCTGATCGCCCTATGCTTTCGGCCCCCACCAGGGCCTGGGCCAAGCCACTGCATGCCCGCAGTGGCTTTTTGCTTTGAGGCCATGCCCGCACTCCCGCCACCTCCCGAGCACCACTGCCTGATCCACATCGACGGCAGCGCCCTGCCCAACCCCGGCCCCATGAGCCTGGGGGCCGTGCTGCAGATGCCCGACGGCAGCCGCCACCGCCTCTCGCAAAGCCTGCATCGCAGCGGCTGCAACAACGAGGCCGAACTGCTGGCCCTGATGGCCGCGCTCGCGCTGGCGCAAAAGCTCCAGGCCCGCAGCCTGACCGTGCGCACCGACTCCCGGGTGCTGCTGGAGCAGCTCGGCCCGCCTCTGCCCAGGCCCGCACGTCCCATCATCCGGCTGGCCCCGCTGTTCGAGCAGGCGCGCCAGCGCATGCAGGGGTTTGATGAACTGGTGCTGCAATGGCTGCCCAGGCACCGCAATGCCGAGGCCGATGCGCTGGCCAGGGCCGCTCACGCCGCAGCGCGGGCCTGAGCGCCGCAGCCGGCAAGCCTATGCCGGGGACTGCAGCATGCTTTATGTGGTCGAATAGGGTCTGTTCCATCACAGACTGCCGGCGCCTCGATGCGCGGCAGCCGCCCTGCCTATGAGTGTTCCCCAAAGCCTGCTGGTGATCTGCCTGCTGATTCTGCTCAGCGCCTTTTTTTCCATCGCCGAGATAGCGCTGGCCGCATCGCGGCGCCTGCGTCTGCGCCAGATGGCCGACGATGGCGATGACAGGGCCGAACGCGCCCTGCGCGTGCAAGAGCAGCCGGGCGAGTATTTCACCGTGGTGCAAGTGGGACAGAATGCCGTGGCCATCCTCGGCGGCATCGTGGGCGAGGGCGCGTTCAGCCCCGCCCTGACTCAGTTCTTCTCGCTTTGGTTCGAGGCCAAACCGGCCTCCACGCTGGGCTTTCTGCTCTCATTCCTGCTGATTACCTCGGCCTTCATCCTGCTTGCGGATCTGTTGCCCAAGCGTTTGAGCATGAATGAGCCCGAACGCTATGTGGTCCGGGTGCTGGCGCCCATGCGCTGGTGCGTGGTGGTGTTCAAGCCCATCACCTGGTTCTACAACCATGCGACCGAGGCCTTGTTCAAGCTGCTGGGTCTGCCGACCACGCGCGACGAGCGCATCACCTCCGAAGACATACTGGCCATGACCGAGGCCGGCACCAAGGCCGGGGTACTGGCCGTGCGCGAGCAGCAGGTGATCGCCAACGTCTTCGAGCTGGACTCGCGCACCGTGGCCTCGGCCATGACCCAGCGCGACAGCGTGGCCTATTTCCTGCGCGACGACAGCGACGCCATCATCCGCGCACGCATTGCCGAGGAGCCGTTTTCCACCTACCCGGTCTGCGACGG
>JAFAIY010000171.1 GCA_019236485.1 Comamonas sp.
GCCGACGAGCTGATGGCCATAGGCGTGCCCGCCGCGCCGGTGCTGGACGTGGCCCAGGCGCTAGCGCATCCGCACACCGCGCACCGCGAGATGGTGGTGGAGATGGGCGAGTACCGGGGGCTGGGCGCTCCGGTCAAGCTCAGCCGCACGCCGGCCAGCTACCGCTTTGCGCCTCTGAGCGAGGGGCGGGACTTCCTGCCGGACCGCGATTCCTGAGCTTTGCCCGCCATGACTTCGGCCCGCCTTGAGCGGGCTTTGTTTTTGCTCCGAAGTGATCAAGGTTTGCGCTGCCGCGTCGCAGCACAACCTTTTAGCGGGCATTGTGTGCACAATGGGTGCAAAGCGTTTTCCTGTGTCCTGTCGATGGAGAATTTCACGATGTCGCATGCTTTTGCCAAAACCCTGAAGTCTTTTGAACTGGCCGAGGGCAAGAAAGGCAAGTTCTACTCGCTGCCCGCGCTGGCCAAGCAATTTCCCGAGATCAAACGCTTGCCGGTCTCGATCCGCATCGTGCTGGAGTCGGTGCTGCGCAACTGCGACGGCAACAAGATCACCGAGGAGCATGTGGCGCAGCTGGCGCGCTGGAAGCCCCAGGCCGAGCGCACCGACGAGATTCCCTTCATGGTCGCGCGCGTGGTGCTGCAGGATTTCACGGGCGTGCCGCTGCTGGCCGATCTGGCCGCCATGCGCAGCACGGCCGCCAAGCTGGGCAAGAAGCCCAAGGCCATAGAGCCGCTGGTGCCCGTGGATCTGGTGGTCGACCACTCCATCATGGTCGACTACTTCGGCACCAAGAAGGCGCTGGACCTGAACATGAAGCTGGAGTTCCAGCGCAACCAGGAGCGCTATCAGTTCATGAAGTGGGGCATGCAGGCCTTCGATACCTTCGGCGTCGTGCCCCCGGGCTTCGGCATCGTGCACCAGGTCAATCTGGAATACCTGGCGCGCGGCGTGCACAAGACCAGGGGCGGCAAGGGTGACGCGGTCTACTATCCCGATACTCTGGTCGGCACCGACAGCCACACCACCATGATCAACGGCATAGGCGTGGTGGCCTGGGGCGTGGGCGGAATCGAGGCCGAGGCCGCCATGCTGGGTCAGCCCGTGTACTTCCTCACGCCCGATGTGGTGGGCTTCGAGCTCACCGGCAAGCTGCGCGAGGGCGTGACGGCCACCGATCTGGTGCTCACGGTGACCGAGATGCTGCGCAAGGAAAAAGTGGTGGGCAAGTTCGTCGAATTCTTCGGCGAAGGCACGCGCAGCCTGGCCGTTCCCGATCGCGCCACCATAGGCAATATGGCGCCTGAATACGGCGCGACCATGGGCTTCTTCCCGGTGGACGACAAGACCATCGACTACTTCAAGGGCACGGGCCGCACCAAGAGCGAGATTCAGGCCTTTGAAGCCTATTTCAAGGCGCAGAAGCTGTTTGGCGTGCCCAAGGCCGGCGAGATCGACTACACCCGGGTGGTCAAGCTGGACCTGGGCAGCGTGGCGCCGAGTCTGGCCGGCCCCAAGCGCCCGCAGGACCGCATCGAAATCGGCAGCGTGGCGACCAAGTTCAGCGAGCTGTTCAGCGCGCCGGTGGCGAACAACGGCTTCAACCAGCCTCCAGAGAGGCTGGTACAGCGTTTTCGCGTGGCCTGCGGCGATGGCGAGTGCGCTGCCGAAGCGCCTTCGCTGCAGCCGGGCCAGCAGCGCTCGGTGGTGGAGATGGAAAGCAACCGCCCGACGCTGGAAGCCGCGCAGGGCGAGCCCCCCACCGTCTGCGAGCTGCCAAAGAGCGACGATATGGCGCTGCGCATAGGCAACGGTGACGTGCTGATCGCTGCCATCACCAGCTGCACCAATACCTCCAACCCCAGCGTCATGCTGGCCGCCGGCCTGCTGGCCAAGAAGGCCGTCAAGGCCGGGCTCAAGGTCAAGCCGCATATCAAGACCTCGCTGGCTCCGGGCTCGCGCCTGGTCACGCGCTATCTGACCAAGGCCGGGCTGCTGCCCTACCTGGAAAAGCTGGGCTTTGCGCTGGCCGGCTACGGCTGCACCACCTGCATAGGCAATGCCGGCGATCTCACACCCGAGATCAATGCCGCCATCCAGCAGAACAATCTGGTCTGCGCGGCCGTGCTCTCGGGCAACCGCAACTTCGAGGCGCGCATACACCCCAACCTCAAGGCCAACTTCCTGGCCAGCCCGCCGCTGGTCGTGGCCTATGCGATCGCGGGCACGGTGCTCAGGGATCTGATGACCGAGCCCGTGGGCCAGGGCAAGGGCGGCAAGGATGTGTATCTGGGCGATATCTGGCCCAGCAGCGAGGAGGTGCAGGAGCTGCTCAAGTACGCGATGGACGGCGAGGCCTTCCGCGACAACTATGAGCTGGTGGCCAGCGAGCCCGGCAAGCTCTGGGAAAAAATCCACGGCGTGACCGGCTCCACCTATACCTGGCCCGAGAGCACCTATATCGCCGAGCCGCCGTTCTTTACCGATTTTGCTCTGGATTTGAAAGCGCCTGCCGCAGACGGTGCAAGCGCTGTGGGGCGAAAGGACGGCAATGCCTATGCCGTGCACGGCGCACGCGTCATGGCGCTGTTCGGCGACTCCATCACCACCGACCATATCTCGCCCGCGGGCTCCATCAAGGAGAGCTCTCCGGCCGGCAAGTGGCTGCTGGAGCATGGCGTCACAAAAGCCGATTTCAACAGCTACGGCTCGCGGCGCGGCAATCATGAGGTGATGATGCGCGGCACTTTTGCCAATGTGCGCATCAAGAACCTGATGATTCCCGCTCTGGCCGACGGCTCACGCGAGGAGGGTGGGGTCACGCTCTACCACGACGGCCAGGGCCAGTCCGAGAAGCTGCCTATCTACGACGCGGCCATGAAGTACCAGGCCGCGGGCCGCGCCACCGTGGTGCTGGCCGGCGAGGAGTACGGCACGGGCTCCAGCCGCGACTGGGCGGCCAAGGGCACCCAGCTGCTGGGCATCAAGGCCGTGGTGG
>JAFAIY010000323.1 GCA_019236485.1 Comamonas sp.
GGCTGGATCATCAGGTGCACGTCGATGGGCACGGGCCGGCCGTCGGGCGTCACGGCATGGGGCTTGAGCGCCTGGCAAATCATGGGGCCGAAGGTCAGGTTCGGCACATAGTGATTGTCCATCACGTCGAAATGGATCCAGTCGGCGCCAGCGGCGATGACGTTGCGCACTTCTTCGCCCAAACGAGCGAAGTCGGCCGACAGGATGGAAGGGGCAATGCGGTAGGTGGGGCTCATGAGGTGCGATTGTCGCAGTTACCATTGCACCATGCCGATGAACGAGTTTCTGGTCCAAGTCCAGCCCGCCTACCTGCCCGAGCAGTCCGCTCCGGCCGCAGGCGTCTATGTGTTTTCCTACACCATCACCGTCACCAACACGGGCGACGTGCCCGCGCAGCTGATTGCGCGGCACTGGATCATCACCAATGAACTAGGCCATGTCGAGGAGGTCAAGGGCCTGGGCGTGGTGGGCCGCCAGCCGCTGCTGCAACCGGGCGAGTCCTTCGAGTACACCAGCGGCTGCCAGCTGCGCACGCCCACGGGCACCATGCAGGGAACGTATCTGTGCGTGAACCAAGAAGGCGACATCTTCAGCTGCGAGATCCCGCTGTTTGTGCTGCAGATGGACGAGTCCGGCGACATCATGCCCACGCCCGAAAAGCGCACCCTGCACTGATGCGCGCTGTTCCTCACTTCCCTGACGGCCGCCATGCAGCGGCCTCCATAGACCACGCATGAAGCGAACCACTTCCGACCTGGAGGGCCTGCTCGCCCAGCTCAACCCCGACGCCGACCTGGCCCAGAGACATCTGTGGCTCATCCATCTGTTCGAATGGATACGCGCGCCCAAGCCTTCTACCGATCTGGCCGTGGAGCGCGTGCGCACCCTGGTCGAGACCTTCGAGGCCCGCCCCGAGGCGCGTGCGCGCCTGCAGGCCTGGTGGCAGAAGCTGATCTCCACGGTGGACATCACCGCCCTGCTGGCCGACTTCGGCTTTGCGCCGCGCACGGCCATGATGAGCGAGCTGGCCGAGCGCATGCGCTACAAGCTGCTGCCCAGCACGCCCGAGACCGTCGACGCCTCCGAGCTGTTCATGCTGGCTCTGCCCGACGAATTCGATGCGCGCTGGCTTCACTCCCTGGATGCCGAGCTGATGCAGCGCGTGACGCTGCTGCTCGCGCCGCCGCAGGAAAACGCTGTCAGCCTCTGGGAAACCAATCTGCTGGACGCCATCACCTACTGCGCGGGCCAGATTCTCTCCAGCGGCTTCGCGCCCGAACTGCGCCTGCGCATGAGCGAGAAGGACCGCGAGGAAAAGCCCTTCCACGCCCTGATCCACGATGTGGAGAACCTGCGCGTGGAAGTGCTGCTGCCGCTGCGCACCACCGAAAGACGCGACGCCGCCGCGACCCAGCTGCGCGAGCGCCTGGACGCCTGCCGCGCGGCCGTGGCCTCGGTCTATTCCTATTTCGAGGCCGAGGGCATTTCCGTGGGCCTGGTGTTCCGCCTGCGCCAGCTGCGCGCACGCATTCTGCGCGTGCGGCGCCTGCTGGACTGCCTGCTGGCCGAGAACCGCGCCTACGAGACCTCGGAGCTGATGGCCAACCTGGTCTCCGTGGGCATAGAGCGGCGCAGCGTGCGCGCCCTGCTGTCCACCAATACCTCACTGCTGGCCGCCAAGGTGGCCGAGCGCAGCGCCGAGACCGGCGAGCACTACATCACGCGCAATGCCAGCGAGTACCGCCAGATGCTGGCCCAGGCCGCGGGCGGCGGGCTGGTGATGGCCTTCACCACCCTGGCCAAGTTCGCTCTGTATGCACTGGGTCTGTCGGTGTTCTGGGGCGGCATGGCCGCGGGCCTGAACTATGCGCTGAGCTTTGTGCTAATCCAGCTGCTGCACTTCACGGTGGCGACCAAGCAGCCGGCCATGACGGCGCCCGCCATGGCCGCCAAGCTCAAGGACGTCCCCACCGACGCCTCGATACAGGAATTCGTGGACGAGGTCGCCAATCTGGTGCGCTCGCAGGTGGCGGCCATTCTGGGCAATGTGCTGGTGGTGTTTCCGGCTTCGCTGGCCCTGGCCCTGGGCTTTGCCAAGCTGGCCGACCACACTGCGCTGACCCCGGCCCATGCCACGGCGGTGCTGGAGTCGCTGAGCCTGCTCGGCCCCTCGTTGCTGTTTGCGGCCTTTACCGGCGTGCTGCTGTTCACCAGCAGCCTGGTCGCCGGCGGCGTGGAAAACTGGTTCGTGCTGCGCAATATCGATTCGGTGATCCGCTACAACCCCGGCATCACGGGCTTTCTGGGCCGCTCGCGCGCGGACCGCTGGGCGCGCTTTCTGCGCAAGAACATCTCCGGTCTGGCGGCCAATATCTCGCTGGGCCTGATGCTGGGCCTGGTGCCGGCCTTCGCGGCCTTCTTCGGCCTGGGCCTCGAGGTGCGCCACGTCACGCTGTCCACGGGCCAGATCGGCGTGGCCATGGCCTCGCTGGGCTGGGAGGTGCTGCACTCCAATCTGCTGTGGTGGGCCGTGGCCATGCTGCCGCTCAACGCGGCCTTCAATGTGGGCGTGAGCTTTTACCTGGCTTTCCGCGTGGCCCTGCGCGCGCACAACGTCGGCAGCGTGGAGCGCTCGCGCATCTACCGCGCCATACGCCAGCGTCTGTGGCGCAAGCCGCTGAGCTTTTTCTGGCCCTGAGCGCCCGGAGGGGAACCGCAGGGATCACTAAAATGCAGTGATCCCCGCCCGCCCAGGCCCTCCGGCCCTGGCGGGCGCCCCATCCGCATCTCAGCACCGGCCGTCTCCATGCCTATCGCCATCGAGCCCACGGGAAAAGCCCACATCATCACCCTCAAGGGACAGGTGAACAGCTCCAATGCCGCCACTGTGGAGGCCGAGCTGCTGCATATCCTGCAGACCGGCGCCACCAACGTGCTGCTGGGCATGACGGATCTCAGCGACATCTCCGGCGCCGGCCTGCGTGTG
>JAFAIY010000347.1 GCA_019236485.1 Comamonas sp.
CGTCAACACGTTCTTATAACGAGCTGGCGAGCAGCTGCTCGTAGTCCTGGGCCGAGGCCAGGCGCGGATTGCTCGCATGGCAATGGTCCTTGAGCGCTCCGGCGATCACGTCTGCGAACTGCGCGCGTTCCACGCCCATGGCCGCCAGACCCGAGGGCAGGCCCAGGCGAGCGTTCATATCGCGTATCGCGGCCGGAATGTCGCTGCCGCTGGCCACTCCCATGGCATGGGCCATGCGGTTCAGGCGGTCCTCGCGCTGCACGCTTTCGGCCCCGGCATTGAAGCTCACCACGGCGGGCAGAAACATGGCGTTCAGCGTGCCGTGATGCAGGCGCGGGTTGATGCCGCCCAGGCTGTGGCTCAGGCTGTGCACGCAGCCCAGGCCTTTCTGGAAGGCCATGGCGCCTTGCATGCTGGCGCTCATCAGCTGGCGCCGGGCTTCGGCGTCGCTGCCCTGGCGCGTGGCGCGCTCGATATGGGCCCAGCCGCGGGCCAGGCCGTCCAGCGCAATGCCGTCGGCCGGCGGGTTGAAGGCCGCGGCCATGAAGGTTTCCATGCAGTGGGCGATCGCATCCATGCCCGTGGCGGCCGTCAGCTGCGGCGGCAGGCCATAGGTCAGCTCGGGGTCGCAGATGGCAGCCCTGGGCACCAGATGCCAGCTGTGAAAGCCTAGCTTGCGGTGGTCGTCGACGATGATGATGGCGCCGCGCGCCACCTCGCTGCCCGTGCCGCTGGTGGTGGGCACGGCGATCAGCGGGGCCACATGCGCGCCGATGAGCGGCGAGCCGCCCTCTATGGTCGCGTAGCGGGACAGCGGCCCGTCGTGCGTGGCGGCGATGGCCACGCCCTTGGCGCAGTCGATGGCGCTGCCGCCGCCCACGGCGACCAGGCCGTCGCAGCCCTGGGCCCGGTAGATTTCGGCGGCGGCGCGCACGGCGGCTTCCGTGGGGTTGGACGGGGTCTGGTCGAACACCGCATGCGGCAGGCCGCCTAGGGCTGTGACGGCGGTCTGCAAAATGCCCGCAGCCTTGACGCCGGGGTCGCTCACGATCAGGGGCCTGGCTATGCCCACGCGCTCGCATTCCTGGCGCAGCAACTGGATGGCGCCAAAGTCAAACTGGATCTGGGTGACGTAATTGATAAAGGCCATGGCTTGCTCGGGGAGGTGGATGCCAGAGAATCTAGAAGTCCCATGCTGCAGTGCAAAGAAAGCAAACCCTGAGGCCGCCGGTATTTGGTCGCGCCGGGGACAGGACTGGTATTCTGGGTAAATAACGTCGTAAACAGCGAACTAGCATTCATGCGGGTTTGCGGGGGATGGTGGTGCAGAACTAAAGTCGTAGCCTCGCCGGCCCCTGAAAAAGCGCTCTAATGGAGCGCTTTTTTTTTGATTGAACTGGATTGCCTCCAGGTCTACAGAGACTTTCTGGCAAGTCAACCGGTGCTCCTCCATATCTCTGCCTCCTTCGCTGTTCAGCCAACCATTGTCGGGCGCGACCCTCGAAGCATTCACCGGGCAAGGAGAGACTGCACATCTACAGGCGGGCTTGTTTCGGTGATGTACACCGAGGCCCCAGATAGGAACCGCTCAGCAGGGCTCCATTCGATAGAAGTGGTCAGGTGACTCCCGCCACGGACCCAAAGCCGAGTTCACCTGCTGCCGGTCTGACCTGTGGCGAGCATCTTCAAACGCACGTCCAACCACCATCACGAACTGGTTTCATAGGGGCAGCGATCTGCCTCTATCCACGAAGCGCTGTTGAAGCTGGCCAATGCAATCATCTGTGCATGCGTCGTGGAGAGGTGGTGCGAGCCGTTCTAAGTAGTCCAAGATTTCATCCGCATCCCCGGTCGCATGCCCTACTATTCAAATTGGAGAAGAAATCTTTCATGATCGGCCTCCCAGACTTCGCAGATATCTTCCCCGAGTCCACCATTTTCGACTGCGCCGCAAGACGCATTGCCGTGTCGGCATGCCTTCTTTTTCGGAGCTCCACAATTCAGTCTTCAAGGATGCGTCTGCTCAGTTCTACGGCCCGCGCTGCCGGCATGGCGTTGACGCTGGCAGCAGCCACCGCCGCTGACGCGAACGCGAACGCGAACGATGTCCGGATATTGATGCGGCCGCAACCCGGCACGGACTACATTCAGGGCCGTTACTACTTGATCCCGCAGCCCTACGCCGCGGTTAAAGGCAGCTTGGAACAGGGCTTCGCCGCGGCATCCGGATTGCGCGGTTTCCAGTTGCGCGACGACACTGCAGCCCTGTCGGACATGGAGTTCTACTGGGTACAGGTCGGCGCTCGCCATCTTCCGGCGCTGCGCGA
>JAFAIY010000161.1 GCA_019236485.1 Comamonas sp.
GCAGCACGTCGCCAATGCTCTTGCCGCGCCAGCTCACGGCCAGGGTCTCGGGGTTGAAGCGCGCGCCGTGGCAGACCTCGCAAGGCACTTTCACATCGGGCAGAAAGCTCATTTCGATGGTGCGCACGCCCTGGCCTTCGCAGGCCGAGCAGCGGCCTTCGCCGGTGTTGAACGAGAAGCGCCCGGCCGCATAGCCGCGCGCCTTGGCTTCCAAGGTCTCGGCGAAGAGCTTGCGTATGGTGTCCCAGAAGCCGATATAGGTGGCCGGGCAGGAGCGCGGCGTCTTGCCTATGGGGGTCTGGTCCACCTCAAGCACGCGGTCCACGGACTCGAAGCCCTGCAGGCCCTTGCAGCCTATGAGAGCCGGCGCCTTGCCCGCATCCATGGCGTCGCGCCCGGCCTTGGTGGCGCGCTGGCCCACCCAGGCCGCTACATTGGCCAGCAGCACGTCGCGCGACAGCGTGGACTTGCCCGAGCCCGAAACGCCCGTCACCGCCACCAGCCGCTCCAGCGGCACGCGTGCATCGACGTTCTGCAGATTGTGCATATGGGCGCCGAGCACGCTCAGCCACTTGAGTGCGGAGGACTCGGGAATTGCTTCAACTTCCGTAGCAGCAACCGCCTTCTTCTTGCGGGCCTTTGAGGTCTTCACCTCTGCAACCGCCTGCTGTTCTGCGGCAGCCGCTTCCGTTTTCGGAGCAGCATCTGCCGCTGCGGGCGGCTCGCCCTCGCCTACCCAGCGGCGCGGCTGGAACGGGTGGCGCATGGCGTGCAGCAGATAGCGGCCCGTGACCGAGTCCTCGGCCGCCATGATGTCGGCCGCCGTACCCTCGGCCACCAGACGCCCGCCGCGGATACCGGCGCTGGGGCCTATGTCGATGATGTGGTCAGCGCGGCGAATCGTGTCCTCGTCGTGCTCGACCACCACCAGCGTATTGCCCTTGTCGCCCAGCTTGTGCAGGGCGTTGAGCAGGATCTGGTTGTCGCGCGCATGCAGGCCGATGGTGGGCTCGTCGAGCACGTAGCAAACACCCTGCAGATTGCTGCCCAGCTGGGCCGCCAGGCGTATGCGCTGGGCCTCGCCGCCCGAGAGCGTGGGCGCGCCGCGGTCCAGCGTCAGATAGCCCAGGCCCACTTCCTCGAGGAATTCGAGGCGGCTCTGGATCTCGGGAATCAGGTCGCGTGCAATATCGGCCTCACGGCCCGACAGCGCCAGCTGCTGCACCCAGCGGCGCACATCGGAGACGGACAGCTGGGCGATGTCGGTAATGCCTATGCCGTGGAACTTCACGGCACGCGCCGTGGGGTTCAGGCGCGTGCCGTGGCAGGTCGGGCATTCGACCTCGGCCAGGTCTTCCACTTCCTGGCCCTCGAACTTCACTTCGCGGCCCCGGTTGTCGTCAGCCAGCAAGGTGTCGTCATAGACCTTGCGCTGCTCCTTGCTCAGCTTCACGCCCGTGCCCACGCAGTCGGGGCACCAGCCGTGCTTGCTGTTGTACGAGAACAGACGCGGGTCCAGCTCGGCATAGCTGGTGGCGCAGACCGGGCAGGCTCGCTGGGTGGAGAACACCTGCAGATCGCCTATGCCGGCCGTGCTTTGCCCGCCCTGCATGGCATCGGCCAGGTTCTCCAGGCCCGAGAGCACATGCAACACGCCCTTGCCAATCTCCAGCGCCTGGCGCAGATGTGCGCGCAGCTCGCCCTCGTTGGCGGCCGTCACCGTCACGCTGGCCACGGGCAGCTCGATGGTGTGCTCCTTGAAGCGGTCGATGCGCGGGAAGCCCGTGGTCGGCAGGAACTCGCCGTCCACGCGCAGGTGCGTGTAGCCGCGCGGGCGCGCCCAGTCGGCCAGTTCGGTATAGACGCCCTTGCGGTTCACCACCAGAGGGCTCAGCAGGCCTATGGTCTGGCCGCGGAAGTTCGTCATGAGCTGCGCGGCAATGCTTTCCTCGGTCTGCGGCTGCACGATGGCATCGTCGTGGATGCAATGCTGCACACCCAGCTTCACGTAGAGCAGACGCAGGAAGTGCCAGACCTCGGTGGTTGTTCCCACCGTGGACTTGCGTCCGCCGCGCGACAGGCGCTGCTCTATGGCCACCGTGGGCGGAATGCCGTAGACCGCATCCACCTCGGGCCGGCCCGCGGGCTGCACGATGGAGCGCGCATAGGCATTGAGCGATTCGAGGTAGCGGCGCTGGCCTTCGTTGAACAGGATATCGAAGGCCAGCGTGGACTTGCCCGAGCCCGAAACGCCCGTCACCACGTTGAACTTGCCGCGCGGCACATCGACGCTGAGATTCTTGAGATTGTGCTCCTTGGCATTGACGATCTCGATCGCATTCTTGGCCTGCGGCGCCTGGCTGGCCTTGGCCTTGCGCTCGGGCTTGTAGAGCATGGGCGCCACCTCGCGCACGGCCTCGCCGCCCACGCCCATGGCCAGGTCGTATTCGCGCAGGGCCTGGGCCGTGTGCGAGCCGGGGGCGTGGCGCACGTCCTCGGGCGTGCCTTCGGCCACGACCAGGCCGCCGCCGTCGCCGCCTTCGGGCCCCAGGTCGATCAGCCAGTCGCTGGCGCGGATCACGTCGAGGTTGTGCTCGATCACGATCAGCGAATGGCCGGCCTCCAGCAGCTTGCGCAGCGCGCGCATGAGCTTGGCAAT